>CALUKF010000019.1 GCA_944321145.1 uncultured Odoribacter sp.
GTCACTGCCATCGGGATTTCCATCGGCGACATAGCTCTTTTTTCTGCTTTGACCACGATTTCCTCCAGTGCCCCGATGTAATGGAACGTCGAATCATTCCCCCGGTACAAAGGAGCGGGTTGTGCCAAAGCCGCAAAATGGATTAGACAAGCCAATCCGCATAAATAATAACGCATAATGTATTCCTTTTATAATTTAGTGAAAAAGATTGTTAGTTCCTCTGTCTTAGAGGAAAACACGTAGAAATAAGGGAAATTATAAAAGGGGAGGGGCGCGCCCTGTATTTTCCCGCAGGGCGGGAGAAGGCGGCAGGCTCGTGCCATAAACGGGAAGCGCGTTTTCCTCCGCCGGGAAAACGACCTCCGCCGCCTCTTGTTTCTCTTTTTCAGCCGCAAAGAGGCAAATGCTTTCCTCCTGCGTCTGTTCTTGATACGCATAACAATAGGCAGGCGGAGGGACAACTCCCTCCGTTCCGCCTGCTATTCCTTTAAAGTAAAGGCAGATAATTAAAAAAGCCGGTACCAGCAGGTACACAATCAACGAAGACGATGCGCCGATTAGAAACATGCGATTCTCTCCTCAACCTTTGCCCAGTCCACAACCTTCCAGAAATGCTCAATATACTTGGCGCGAGCGTTTTGCGTATCCAAGTAATAAGCATGTTCCCACACGTCCATCGTCAGCACGGGATACTCGCCCGCCGTAAGGGGAGTGCCTGCGTTTGCCAGGGCTTCAATCTTCAGCTTCCCGTCCGCCAGCACCAGCCACACCCATCCGGAGCCAAACAGCGTCGCGCCGGCTTGCGTGAACTGCTCTTTGAACTGCTCCACGCTCCCGAAACTTTCCTCCAGCAACTGCCGTGTCCGTTCTCCCGGCTGTCCTTCGCCGTTCCCTTGCAATGCCTCGAAATAGAAATAATGGTTGAATGTCTGTGCTGCATTGTTGAACAGCCCGCCCGTCGCCTTGGCAGCAATCTCGTGCAAGGGCAAGTTTTCAAACGGCGTTCCCGTCTTCAATTTGTTCAGATTATCAATGTATGCGGCAAGGTGCTTGCCGTAGTGGTATGCCAACGTCCTGCCGCTGATGTGCGGTTCCAAAGCGTCTTCCCCGTAGGGCAACGCTTTTAATACGAAACGGTTGTCGCCGTCCTTTGCGTTCACTGCCTCACAACTCAGCAGTCCGCATTTGCATTTATTCTTTTCTGTCATGGCAATAAAATTTAATACTGCAAACCTAATCATTTTCTCAGATAAGCGAAAGGATTTCTGAAAATATTTATACCTTTGCCCGTGGATTAATCAATAAAACATCAAAGCAATGAAAAAATTTATCTGTACGGTATGCGGGTACGTTTATGAAGGCGAAGAAGCACCCGAATTTTGCCCCCAATGCAAAGCACCGAAATCCAAATTCAAAGAAATGGAAGAAACCGAAGGCGCATTGACTTTCGTCGATGAGCACGTCATTGGCGTGGCACAAGGCTGTGACCCTGAGGTACTCGAAGGACTCAAAGCCCACTTCAACGGCGAATGCACCGAAGTCGGCATGTACCTTGCCATGAGCCGCCAGGCAGACCGCGAAGGCTACCCCGAAGTTGCAGAAGCCTTCAAGCGTTACGCATGGGAAGAAGCCGAGCACGCTTCCAAGTTCTGCGAGCTCCTCGGTGAAATGGTTTGGGACACCAAGACCAACCTCAAGAAGCGTATGGAAGCCGAAGCCGGCGCTTGCGAGGACAAGAAACGCATCGCTACTCTTGCCAAGAAACTCAACTACGATGCCATCCACGACACCGTACACGAAATGGCAAAAGACGAAGCCCGCCACGGCAAAGGCTTTGAAGGGCTCTACAACCGTTATTTCAAGTGAAGCCTTTTTTTTTAATCATGTTATAGTTCATGACTTTCCGGTGCAAGCCTCTGTGCTTGTGCCGGAAGTTTTTTTTCTTCCCGATTCCAGATTCTTTCCAGAATCATGCCATAGCTTTGCGTCATTAAATTTAAAATCAATAAAGCTATGAGAAAAATTTTGACCGTTTTTACACTAATGATTGCAGGCGTGTTCGCATTCACAGCCTGTAGTGACGACAACTCCCCGGGCAACCAGCCGGACGGCACGCCCTTGAATCCGACCGATGTACCGGCAGCCGTGCTGAGTACCTTCGAAGAACAATACCCCGACGCCGACAACGTGCAGTGGACGAAGAAAGACAACTATGCAGTTGCCACGTTTACCAAGTCCGGCGACACTTCCGGGCAGCAATCCGCATGGTTCGCCTGGGACAATGGCACTTGGGGCATGACCGAATACGAAATACCCTACAGCCTCCTTCCGGATGACGTCCGCACTGCCTTTGAGGCAAGCGAATACGCCGCCTCCCCTTGGCGCTACGACCGCGAAATCGACGTCCTCCAACGCAATGAGACCGAAACCCTCTACGTCATCGAAGTGGAGAAAAACGAAGCCGGCACCGAAACCGAAGTCGACCTCTATTACACTGCCGACGGGCTCCTCGTCAAGGAAATCATTGACGCCGAACGCGACAAAGATTACCACGAATTCCTGCCCCAGGCACCCGAAGGCTCCATCAGCGACTGGTTGTCTGCAAACTTCCCCGATGCCCGCATCATCGACACCGACTATGAAAATGGCGGCACCGAAATAGAATTGATATCCAACGGCTTGAAGCACGAAATCCTCTTCAACGCCTCCAATGCCTGGGTGCTCACCAAGACCGAATACGAAGACCGCACCCTTTCGCAACTACCCGTTGACCTCTCTGCCATCGAAGCCGCTTATCCCGACGCTTGGGTAGAGGAAGTCACCCGCTACGAGACCGCCGAAGGCGACACCTACTACTGTGTTGAATTCGAAAACCGCCGTGACGACGACTTCAAAGTCTACATCGACGCACAGGGCGCTGAAATCGACCGCCCCGTTTCCGACACCGGTTCGACAGGCGGCATCCCCGTCGAGAGCGACATCGAGTCATTCCTTGCTGACCGCTACCCCGGTGCCGTTATCATCGAGAAAGACTACGACGATGGCTACTTGGAAATCGACTTCCGCCACGACAACTACATCAAGGAAGCATATTTCAACGGCGCAAACGCCTGGGTGCGTACGACTTGGGAACTCCGTCGCGCCTCCGAGCTGCCCGCTGCCGTCTCCTCCGCCCTTGACGCCCAATACGCCGGCTACCGCGTAGACGACATCGAAGCCATCGAGACCGCCGATGCCCTGCACTACGAGCTGGAGCTTGAAAACGGGCGCAACGAACTGAAAGTCATCTTCGCCGAGGATGGCACCCTCGTCAACGAACGCCGCGACGACTGATTCCCCCCTCACCACATAATACACGGGGCAGTGTCATTTTGACACTGCCCCTATCACATTTATTTCCTACAACTTGGCAAAATCCTTCACTCGCCCTGTTTTGTTAATTCTCCGAGATAAAAGCTCCCCGACACGTCGTTGGTATATTGCCCTTTGAAAAAGCCGTATGCTTGTGCGGGCGCCAGCTCTTCCGGCACTTGCCATTCGTAGTGCCCAGTGCTGCGCTCCACCATCGTCTCGTCCACCACCATGATTTCCTCCAGCTCCAGCGTGTCGCGGATGGTATGCACGGCAATCAACAGCCGGTCGCAATAACTTGTCCTTTCTTCGCCCTCCGTCGTGTCCCACGTAATGACCATTTTCCCCTCCGCCGTCATCTCCGTATTCACCCATTGCGGGGTATACAATCCGCCTTGCGCCAAGCATAATTTTGCCGGGTCGGCAATTTTCCCCTCCGCATTCAGATTGCGGATATTGTGGCTCATGAACAGGTTGTACCCGTTAGCCGTCGTTCCCTCCGCCAAAGCCTTCCAGTTGTAATAAATCTGGTCGTCCAGCAGCGCATATAAATCCGCAATGCCCTTTACCCGTGTGCGTTGTGCAGTCTGCTTCGGGCTGCGCGGGTTCCTCACCTTTGCAGGACATTTCCTCACGCGCAATTGTCCGTTCACGTTATAAAAAATGAGGTTTGACACCTTTCCTGTCGTCTCTCCCAATACTCCCGGTTTAATGATTCCCATAGCTATTTTCGTTTAAAAGTTTGACTTCCTGTTTCTTATCTTCCGGCTTCCTTTTTGTCCTTCCTCTGCCTTCCTATTCCCGGCAATCCGTTATGCCTTTTTGCTTTCTCCCTTTTGCCTCTCCCGGATGCCCGCCGGAAAACGGCAAGTGTTTGCTTCCCGGATGCTACCCGGATGCTTCCCCCTTGCTTCCCGGCAAATGTCTGCTTATTTTTTTATAATTCCAAATTATTTGCGTCTTATTTCTATCTATGGATAGAGTTATGATAGAGTTGATATGGAATTATGACAAAATTACGACACAAATAACCGGTAGCAAGGGGGAAGCATCCGGGTAGCATCCGGGAAGCAAGCACACGGCATTTGAAGGGAAAACAGGTGGCAGATTCAGGACAGGCAACGGGTGGCTTCACGGCAGGAAACAGGGGAGAGGGGACAAAAAAAGGGGCTGTATCGAAATGCCCTTTTTCATACTCCCTCCCCCCTTCGGGGTACTCCCCCTACCTTAGGGGGAGAGTTTGAAATGTCTGGTATTCAAGCACCTCCCATAAGTTAGGGGAGGTGGCTGCGAAGCAGACGGAGGAGTATGACTGGCATTTCGATACAGCCCCTGACAGGGTTGAATCGAATTTAAAGTCAAATCTTGGAGTTGACGATTTCCAGGATTTCGGCTTCGAGGCGGTTGGCTTTCTCAACGATTTCTTCGCCCTGGCGGATGATGTCGGCGGCAAAGGCTTTGTCGTCCAAGCCGGCTGCGTTGATTTTGACGTTGAGGAAGGCGCCCATCACGCCGGCACGGGCTGCAAGGGCTCCTACGCCTGCGTCGGTAACGGAGTTGGGGTTGCCGATTTCAGCCATTGCCTTGGCTACGGACATGCATTCGTAGCAGAGGCGGAGCGTCTTGAAAGGCACTTCGGTGGCGTAGCGCGTGGCTTCCTGCACGGCTGCCTGGCGGACGGCTTTCTCCTCGTCGGTCTTTTTCGGGAGGGAGAAGGCGTCCATGATACGATTGAAGGCGTTGGTATCCTCGTCAACCAATTTAATCAGCTCGGTCTGGTAGGCTTTACCCTTCTCTGCCCAGTCGCTGAACTCCTCCCAACGGTCGTCCCAGCCGCGTTTGTGGGAGGAAAGGTTGGCAACCATGCTGCCGAGGGCTGAACCAAGCGCGCCCATGTAGGCAGAGATGGAACCGCCGCCGGGGGCAGGGGATTCGGATGCCGTTTCGTCGGCAAAGTCGGTGAGGGTCATGTCGATGAGCCGCTTTTTGCCCTTCATGGCTTCGTCCTCCAGGATGTATTCGATAATCTTTTTGTGCGGGTCGAAGGGGTAGAGTTCATCCAAGCCGAGGGATTTCACGGCAATTTTGATGAGCTCTTTATCGGAAACGCCCGTGGAACGCTGCTGTTTGCGGAGGAAGTAACGCCCGGCATCGAGCATGGCTTTCAAGGGGATAACGCCCACAAGCTCGGAACCGGTGACGCGGATGCCCCGGTCGGCAGCCTTGCGGCATACTTCGTCGAATGCCTCGTGCATGGAGGTCACGGAGATGTCGGTGAGGTTCATGGAGATTTGGGCAATGCCGTATTCCTCGATGTACCAGCCGATGGCTTTGACGGATTTGAGGGTTCCGGGTATCATGACGGGTTTGCCGTTCTCGTCAAGGACTTTTTTGCCGGTGATGGGGTTACCTTCACGCTTCACGCGGCCGCGTTCGCGCACGTCAAAAGCGATGGAGTTGGCGCGGCGGGTGGAGGTGGTGTTGAGGTTGACGTTGTATGCCACGAGGAAATTGCGCGCGCCGACAGCGGTAGCCCCTGTCTTTGCCGTCCAGGCGTTGAGTTCGCGGGGACCGAAATCGGGATGCCATTTCTCGCTGGGAAGGCGTTCGCCGAGGGCTTCGTATTCGCCGGCACGGCAGGTGGCAAGGTTATTGCGTTCAGGCACGTAAGCCGCACTCTCGTAGCAATATACGGGGATGTTCAGCTCTTCGCCGATGCGCTGTGCCAGGCGGCGTGCGTATTCGACGGTTTCTTCCATGGTGATGTTGGAAACGGGCACGAGGGGACATACGTCCGTTGCCCCGAAACGCGGGTGTGCGCCGTGGTGTTTGGTCATATCAATCAGTTCGGCGGCTTTCTTTACGGCGCGGAAAGCGGCTTCGCAGATGGGTTCCGGTTCGCCTACCATGGTCACAACGGTGCGGTTGGTGGCTTTGCCGGGGTCTACGTCGATGACGCTGATGCCCTCGACGGTTTTCATGGCGTCGGTGATTTGGTTGATGATGTGCATGTCGTTGCCCTCACTGAAATTGGGCACGCATTCGATAAGTTTTTTCATGATTTATGATTTTAATGATGAATATTGTTCTCCTTTTAAAAATACGGTTTCAATCAGGTTTGCGGTGTAGGCGTAGGGCAGGTACTCTATGCCGGGGATGGGTTTGGTGATGTAGAAGTTGGCGAGTTTACCAACGGCAATGCTTCCGGCTTCTTCTTCGACCCCCATCGCGTAGGCGGTGTTGATGGTCGTGGCGTTGATGACTTCCTCGGGGAGCATTTTGTAGTTGATGCAGCCGAGGGACATGACGAATTTCATGTTGCCCGAAGGGGAGGAGCCGGGATTGTAGTCGGACGCGAGGGCGACGGGCAGGCCTGCCTGAATCATCTTGCGCACGGGGGAATAGGGCATGTTGAGGAAGAATGCCGCCCCGGGCAGGACGGTGGGCATGGTCTCGCTGTCGAGGAGGCATGCGATTTCGTCGTCGCCTACGTGCTCCAGGTGGTCGACGGAGAGGGCGTTGTATTTCACGCCGACTTGGATGCCGCCGGAGCAGGCGAGTTCGTTGGCATGGATTTTGGCACGCATGCCGTATTTCATGCCTGCATTGAGGATGCGGTCGGTGTCCTCGACGGTGAAGAAGCCTTGGTCGCAGAACACATCGATGTAGTCAGCGAGGTCTTCAGCCGATACCATGGGTATCATCTCGTTGATAATGAGGTCGACGTATTCGGTCTGGCGTCCTTTGTATTCCGCCGGCACGGCGTGTGCGCCGAGGAAGGTGGATTTGATGAGCAGGGGCGTCTCTTCTTTCAGGCGGCGGATGACCCGGAGCATCTTCAATTCGCTCTCGGTGTCCAGCCCGTAGCCGCTCTTGATTTCCACAGCTCCGGTGCCGTAAGAGGCGATTTCCATCACGCGGTCGTAGGCAGCATCGTAAAGCTCTTCCTCGGATGCCCGGCGGATGCGTTCGGCGGAGTTGAGGATGCCGCCGCCGCGACGGGCAATTTCTTCGTAGGAAAGCCCACGGATTTTGTCGATGTATTCAATCTCGCGGCTGCCGGCATAGACGAGGTGGGTGTGGGAGTCGCAGAAGGAGGGGAGGACGAGCCGTCCCGTCGCATCGATTTCTTCCACGGTGCCGTCGTCGAGATGAAGGGCGGCACGGTCGAGGTCTTCCATTTTGCCGAAGGCGGCAATCTTGCCGTTTTCGGTGTAGAGCCAGGCATTGGAGATGCTTTCCAAGCGCGACATGTCGTCGCCAGCCACCCAGGTGCGGGGGGCTTTTTCGACTTGTACAAGTTGCTTGATATTTATAATCAGCGTTTTCATGATTCTATTTCTTTTTTGTTAGACAGGACGAAAGTAGGAAAAAAAAACGTATCATTTACATCTTCCGTGATAATTAAAACGTTTGAAGCCCGACATTCCCCTTAACTGAAGACTTGCAGGCGGTTGGCGTCCAGACGTAAGAATATGAATAACAGGATGGTAAACGCCCAGAGCGAGGAGCCGCCGTAGCTCAGGAAGGGGAGGGGGATGCCGATGACGGGCACCATGCCGATGGTCATTCCGATGTTGACGGCGACGTGGAAAAAGAGGATGGAGGCGACCCCGTAGCCGTAGACGCGGGAGAAATGGGAGCGTTGGCGTTCCGCCATTTTCACGAGGCGGAGGATGAGCGCCAGGAACAGCCCGATGACAACGGCGCATCCGATAAAGCCCCATTCTTCGCCGATGGTGCAGAAAATAAAGTCCGTGCTTTGCTCGGGGACAAAGTTGTATTTGGTCTGGGTGCCTTCGAGGAAGCCTTTCCCGGAGAATCCGCCGGAGCCGATGGCAATTTTGGATTGGTTGACGTTGTAGCCTGCGCCGGTGGGGTCGTTTTCGATGCCGAGGAGGTCGTTGATGCGGTCTTTCTGGTGGGGCTGCAATTGTTCAAAAGCGGTGTTTACGCCGATGCTGGCACCGATGCATGTCCAAGAAGCCAGGAGGACGAAGAGGACGCTTTTCATTTTGCGCTTGTAGATGAAAAAGATGCCGGCGAGCGAGGCAAGGGCATAAACCGACAGGAGCAAACGGAGGTCGGAAACTTGCCAGTCCAGCCATATTTTCAGCCCTTTGAGCAAGGCGAAGGAGAGGGCGATGAAAAGGAAGAGGCGGTAGAACTCCCCGCGGTTCTGGCGATAGTAGAGGAAGGCGATTAATGCCCCGATAATGAGGATGATGGAGACGACAAAGGAGGAGTAGAGCAGGGTGAGGATGAATATCAGGACGACAATGAAGCAGAGGAGGAGAATGGAGCCGTGCAAGCCTTCGCGGTACATGACGAGGAGGAAGGAGCTGTAAACGAGGGCGGAACCGGTGTCGTTCTGCAAGATAATCAAGCCTGCCGGAATGAGGAGCAACAAGCCGACCAGGCAAAGGCTGCCCAGGCGCATCATCTTGAAACCGTGGCGGCTTATGACGTTGGCAATGGCAAGACAGGTGGCAAATTTCCCGAATTCGGCGGGCTGGATGCGGATGCCGCCGATGTCAAACCAGGAGCGCGCCCCCTTGGACTCGACGCCGAAAACGAGCACTGCCATGAGGGAAAGCATGACGAGGACGTAGATGGGGATGGAAAACGTCGTGAAAAATTTACTGTCTATCAGCATGATGAAGGTTGCCAGGACGAAGGCTGTCCCAATCCACATCAGTTGCTTGCCGTAGCTCTGGGTGATGTCGAAAATGCTGCTGTGGTTTTCGTCGTAAACGGCGGCGTAGATGTTCAGCCAGCCGATGAAAACCAGTGCCAGGTAAATCAGGATGGCCACCCAATCGATGTTCTTTAATAGTTTCGTTTCTCTGTTCATGGCGTTATGGGGCAGATACCGGCGGGGTATCGATTAAATTGGATTCTATCATTCGCTTTTCTAATGCTTTGTGCTCGGGGGAGATGTCGCCTTTGAGGTATTTCTCCAGAATCAAGCCGGCAATGGGAACGGCATAGCGCGCCCCGAAGCCGGCATTTTCAATGTAGACCGCCATGGCAATCCGGGGCTTTTCCTTGGGGGCGAAAATCATGACGATGGAATGGTCGTCGCCGTGGGGATTTTGTGCCGTGCCGGTCTTGGCGCAGATTTCCACGGAGTCGATGGCAGCCCCCCGTGCCGTGCCGATAGATGCAGCTGCAACCATGCCTTCGATGACTGGCGGGAAGTATTCAGAAGGGCAGTCGACCAGATGCTTTTCCACCCGGGTGCCTGTGGAAGCATTGGGGCGCACGATGTGGGGCGTCATGTAGTAGCCGCGGTTGGCAAGGATGCATGCCATGTTGGCAATCTGCAAGGGCGTCAGGAGGAGCTCGCCCTGGCCGATGGAAAGGGACATGATGTAGCTCCACCGCCAGTTTTTAGTCCGGAGCATTTTGTCGTAAAACTCTACGGAAGGAATGGAGCCGCTCCGTTCGTTGCTGAAGTCCGGGCAGAGCGTCCGGTTCAGCCCAAAAGAGCAGATGTATTCCCGCCAAGCGGCGTACGCGTCCCGAACACCGGGGTATTTCTCGTTTTCCAGGATTCTTCGCCACACGTTGACGTAATAGGGATTGCAGGAATGCTGGAGGGACTCGCGGAGATTGACCGGGGATTCGTGGTTGTGGCAGCCCATGCGGATGGGACCGATTTGCGTCTTTGCCGTTCCCTGGCAGGGGAAACTGGTGGAGGGGGTGATGACTTTTTCCTTCAGTCCGTAAAGGGCTTGCAGGGTTTTGAATGTGGAACCGGGCGGGTAGGCGGCGCCGATTGTCCGGTCGAAGAGGGGTTGGTTGGGGTCGGATTCCAATTGATGATAGTTTTTCCCCCTGTCCCAACCAATCATCAGTTGAGGGTCATAGCCGGGAGCGGAAACTTTCAAGAGGATTTCACCGGTGGAAGGCTCGATGGCAATGATGCCGCCTTTCTTGTTTTGCATCAGCCGGTAAGCGTATTCTTGCAAGTCGATGTCGAGGGTGAGGGTGAGGTCTTTGCCGACGACGGCAGGTTTGTCGTACTTGCCGTTGTAATAAGAACCCATCACCCGGTTGTGGTTGTCGACCAAGAGAATTTTTTCTCCCTTTGTTCCGCGCAAGTCTGTCTCGTATGTCTTTTCCAACCCGCTGATACCGATGTAGTCGCCGGGAGCGTAATTGGTATCCTGCTCAATCTGGGCTTGGCTGACTTCGCCGATATAGCCAAAGACATCGGCGGAGTGGGAAACGTTGTATTTCCGGACGGTACGGGTCTGAATGAAGAAACCGGGGTATTTGTACAGTTTCTCCTGCAGTATGGCGTATTTGTCTGCCGGAATCTGCGACACCAAGGTGGAGGCTTTGAAGGTGGAATAACGACGGCAGCGTTCCAGGTTGTGCAAGAGCGTCTCTTTCTCCAATCCCAGCACGGAAAGCAGTTCCAAGGTGTCGAACGGTTGGATTTGGCGGGGTATGACCATCAGGTCGTAAGCCGATTGATTTTCAACCAATAATTTGCCGTTCCGGTCGAAAATCAGCCCGCGGGCAGGGTATTGCACTTCAATCCGCCGGGAGTTTTGCAATGCCTGATGCTGGTATGAATCATCCAGGATTTGCATGTTGAACAAGCGGACAAGATAGATGCCGCACACTACAATCACGATGGTGGATATGATGTTTTTCCGATAGCTGTATTTGTCCATCTTTTCCGTTGATTTAGAGAGATTAGCTCGCTTTTTTCCTTCTTTTCAGTGCAATGAAGTAATAAGCCATTATGAAGAATATGGAAACCCCGGTGCTGCAAATGATGCGCAGGAGGGTGATGGAGAAATTGCGGAAAGTAAACGCCTCGCTGATGATTAAAACCACGTTGAAAATGAAAGTGCCGACAAGAACGAACTTGAAGAAGTAACCCGTATCGCTGATTTTTTGTTTTCCCTGCTGTTCGTCAAGCTGTTCGCGATTCAAAAGCAAAGTCAGCAGGTAAGGTCGGAGGTAAGCCAATAGGGTAGTGGCAGCTGCATGTATGCCTCCCGTGTGATTCGCCAAATCGACAATGAGACCCAACAGGAAACCGAAAAGCAGGGTCAGCACGTTGCGAAACCGGTAGGGAAGTATGTAAATGGATAATATATAAATGTTTATATAAACGTATGAGTGCAACTGGATGTTGTCCAATATCACAAATTGGAGCAACAATAAAATCAAGGTATGCACAAAAAAGGTCATATTATTCATAATGCTTCTGCTTCTAATTCCTGTAATTCTTGCTTATGGGTATTGGCGATGACGTAGACTTGGAAAACCTTCTTGAAATCCACAGCCAATTTCACTTTAATTGTTAGGAAATTAGCCGTTTTCCTGTCGACAGACTCTACAAAACCGATTAGCTCTCCTTCCGGAAAAATGGATGAAAAACCGGATGTGACAATGGTATCCCCCGGCACAGCATCCACGTGGAAAGGAATGTCGTTCAAATAAGAGTAGCGATAATCTTTTCCGTCCCATTGCAGAGAACCGTAATAACCGTTCTTTTGGATTTTTGCCGATACCCGAAGGTCAACGTTAATCAGGGGAAGTACTTTGGCATAATGCTTTGTAACCTTTTCAACTATTCCCACGACGCCTTCATTGCCAACGACTGCCATTTCTTCTGTGATGCCAGCATCCCGCCCTGCATTTATTGTGATGTAGTTTTTGGTTTTGTTGAAACTCGAATGGACGATTTCAGCGTTCCTGAATACATATTGCGGCTGGATGTTGGCAGAGAGGGAGTCTGAAAATACTTTGCCTTGGAGCAGTTTTTGCTTTTCCAGCTGATTTCTTAAATCCGTATTCTCTGCAACTAATTTTTCGTTTTCCTTTTCCAAGGAAAAATAATTCTTTATGTGACTCGTCGTGGAAGAGATTGCTCCAAATACAGAAGCAGTCGCATTGGAAAAAACGGTTCTCTGATAGCTATTATGCATAACTATCAGAGAAAAGGAGAGTATTTCCAATACTATAAAAACTATCGTAAAATGATATTTAACAATGAGTTTTATAATCTCTTTCACAGCCCATGAAATTTATCTGATCAGGAATGAGAATTTATCAACATTTTTCAAAGCTATTCCCGTCCCGCGTGCGACCGCCCTCAAGGGGTCTTCGGCAATGTGGAAAGGAATGTTCAATTTGTCCGTCAAGCGTTTATCCAGCCCCCGCAGCAAAGCACCACCGCCTGCCAGATAGATGCCTTTGTTTACGATGTCGGCATAAAGTTCCGGAGGGGTTTGTTCCAAAGCTCCCAGGATGGCAATTTCGATTTTGGAAATGGATTTTTCCAAACAATGTGCGATTTCCTGATAGGAGACAGGCACTTCGACAGGAAGCGAGGTCATTTGGTTGGGACCTTGCACAATGAAATCGGCAGGCGGCTCGTCTAATTCAGACAATGCGGAACCGACATTGATTTTGATTTGTTCTGCAGTGCGCTCGCCAATCTTGATGTTGTGCTGGTGGCGCATGTATTCCTGAATGTCGTCGGTCAAATCGTCCCCAGCGATGCGGATGGATTTGTTGCTAACTATACCACCCAAGGAAATAACGGCAATTTCTGTCGTTCCTCCACCGATGTCCACAATCATATTTCCTTCGGGAGCCTCAACATCCAAGCCAATCCCCAAGGCTGCCGCCATCGGTTCGTATATCATGAATACGTCACGCCCGCCGGCATGTTCGGAAGAGTCGCGCACGGCACGCACTTCCACTTCGGTACTGCCGGAAGGAATACATACAACTATCCGCAAAGAAGGGGAAAAGAATTTGTTATTCACGCTTGCCATCTTGATCATGCCCCGCAGCATTTGCTCTGCAGCGTTGAAGTCGGCAATCACGCCATCGCGCAAAGGGCGGATGGTTTTGATGTTGTCGTGCGTTTTTCCCTGCATTTGCCGGGCTTTTTCGCCAATGGCAATTACTTTTTCCGTTTTCCGGTCAATGGCAACGATGGAAGGCTCGTTTACCACCATTTTATCGTTGCAAATGATGATGGTATTCGCTGTGCCTAAGTCAACAGCTATATCTTGAGTTAAAAATGAAAATAATCCCATGGTATTGAATTTGGCATTAATGTTTAAAATGTCTCATTTCGGTAAAAACCATTGCTATTCCGTATTTGTCCGCTGCATCGATTGATTCTTGGTCTCTTACGGAACCGCCGGGTTGCATGATGGCTGTAATGCCTGCTTTATGGGCTGCTTCAACACAATCGGGGAACGGGAAAAAAGCATCGGATGCCATGACGCTTCCGGCAATCCGCTCGCCTCCTTGGCGAATGGCATTTTCAAGCGCCCAAATGCGGCTCACCTGTCCGGGACCTACGCCAGTCGTACACAAATCTTTTGCAATTACAATGCCGTTCGATTTAGTATGCTTGACAACTTTCCATGCGAAAAGCATGTCTTTCATTTCTTCTGCTGTCGGTTGCCGCTTGGTCACTACCTTCAGGTTTTCCTGATGGTACAAGCAGGTATCCAAATCTTGGATGAGCAATCCTCCCAGCACTGTTTTGGCTTTTACGCCACGCTCGATTTTTTGGTTGATGTCTGCCAATTGCAGCAATCTGATGTTTTTCTTTTTGGAGAGGATTTCCTGCGCTTCCTTGGAGAAGGAAGGGGCAATGATGACTTCCAAAAAGATTTTGGACATTTCGGTGGCGGTTTCTTCGTCGATTTCCCGATTGGCAGCTACAATGCCTCCAAAAATGGATACCGGGTCTGCAGCATAAGCTTTCCGGTAGGCTTCAGCAATGGTATTCGCAGTACCTACGCCGCAAGGATTGGCATGCTTGGCGGCAACAACAGTCGGTTCGTCAAATTCTTTCAGGGTTTCCAATGCCCCGTCTGTATCGCCGATATTATTGTAAGACAATTCTTTGCCATGTAATTGTACGGCTTCAGTCAAAGTGCCGGCGGTGTCTTTGACAGAGGCATAGAACGCTGCACTTTGGTGTGGATTTTCACCGTATCTTAAGTCTTGTTTTTTCTCGTAGGTTAGGGTCAGGGTTTTGGGATATTTGATTTGAAGCTTTTCTGAAAAATAGTTGGCAATCAACGCATCATAATGTGATGTATGAATGAATACTTTAGCAGCAAGCATTTCTTTGGTTGCAGCAGAGGTATCTCCTTTTTCCTTCAATTCGGCAATAACAGCTTCATAATCTTCGGGGTCTGTGATAACGGTCACAAACTTATAGTTTTTGGCGGCTGCACGAATCATGGTCGGTCCGCCAATGTCGATATTTTCGATGATTTCTTCATGAGAAACACCGGGTTTTAAAATGGTCTGTTTAAAAGGATAAAGGTTGCAGACTACCATGTCGATAGGCGAGATGCCCAACTCTGCCATTTGTTTCTGATGCTTCTCATTGTCGCGAATGGCTAAAATTCCACCTTCCACATTGGGATGCAATGTTTTTACCCTGCCGTCGAAACATTCCGGAAATTGGGTCAGGTCAGAGATTTCCATGACTTTAATCCCAGCTTCCTTTAATGCTTTAGAAGTGCCTCCTGTTGAGATGATTTCCCAGCCCAAAGTATCCAATGCTTTGGCAAATTCTATGATACCTGTTTTGTCAAAAACGCTAATTAATGCTCTTTTCATCCGGATTATATTTTAAAACCTCCTGAAGATTTCGCTTCAGGGAGAATTACAAAATTTTCTTTGTCGCAAAGATAGAAAAAACATATAACATTTCTTGCAGGTAAAGGCACTATCTCAAAAAAAAATCTTACCTTTGGTTGCAAATATTTTTGAGTATGATGAAAATGGTTACAGCTGAATTTGATTGGTATACTTTTCTAATTATTGCGTTAGGAATTGTATTGGGACTTGCCAAGAATAAGAAAAAGAAAACGCCTGTCTTGTCGGAAGAAGAGGAAGTTACTATGCCAGAAGAAGAAGTGGTTCTGGCAGAAGAAAAGAAACCCATTGTCCAGGAAATACCGAAGCCTGCTGCATTAAACAAAGAAAGGGTGCAATTTGTACCCAAAACAACCCCGCAAGCAGCGCCCGAAAATGAAGAAGAAGAGGAAGAAGGGGCAGGGATTGAATTTGATTTACGGCAAGCCGTTATCGGCAGTGAAATACTGAACCGTCCC
Source organism: uncultured Odoribacter sp. (assembly GCA_944321145.1). GTDB lineage: Bacteria > Bacteroidota > Bacteroidia > Bacteroidales > Marinifilaceae > Odoribacter. The sequence continues at coordinate 15,477 of CALUKF010000019.1, forward strand.
CGTTCGTTGTATCCCGATGTTTAAAATTCAATTCCTATGCCGGTGGAAAGAGTAAAGGTGTAGGGCTTAAAATTGATCCGTTCATTCCGGCTCAAGGATTGCAAATAATAGCGGAATCCAGGTTCAAGCATGATTTTAATTTTACGGGTAACAGGGTATTCTACCCCCAGACTCAAATCAGTTGACAGGTTGAATTTCCTGATATTTTCTGTGCTTCCCAATAATTCTTTTCCATTCTCTGATTCGAGATATACTTTGTTGCTTACGATAAAACCTCCATTCAAACCACCTGTTACCCCAAGCGAGAATTTGTTGCCGGAATATAACAAATAGCGCACATACATCGGTATTTCGACAGAACCGAATACTTGTTCCAAGGTTTCTTCTGTGTTTTCAGACATGGTATTGAGCACAATGGCTTCTGCCGTCCGGAAAGCGATGGCTTTGTGTTCTGTCTCGACATTGCCCAAGGGGGTTGTTACCCTCGGAGATTGCTTGTCTACTGAGAAAGCGGCAATTCTGGAACCTGTATTGCTGTCGGTTGTCCGTTGCCCCATTCGTGAATAGGAAATTCCGGTTTGGAAAAACAATTTGTTATTTGTGGTAATGGAGAGCCGCATGCCTCCACCTGCATTCATAATGCCTTTCATTTGGTCTTGGGAATAACTGTATCCTCGTGTATTTCTGACGGAAGACGAGTATGTTCCGGAAGAAAAAGCAGGAGTAAAATGTCCGCTTACTGAAATTTTGACATCTTTCTTTTCGGTGTCTAAAGAACGGTCTGTTTGATTCAACAAATTTCGGTAAGACTCTTGGTTTTCAATGGCTTCTCGGCTGGTCAGGGGAATAAAATTCTGATGAGTGCTTTTGATGGTCGGGTTGTAATTATCGGCAATCAACAAAGAACTTTGCATTTTTCTCAGTTCCGGAAGAGACAATCTGGGGCGAATGTTTTCGTCAGACTTTACGATGGAAGGTTTGCTGTCAAATAAAGCTGAACTGTCTTCTTCTGTCTGAAATTCATACTCAATCGGAGCAACAACTTCCCCCGGAACATACACATACAGGGGCGAAGACTCGGGCGTTTTTTCCGGAGAAAACAATTGCCACAAAGTAAGACACAAGAATAAAACCGCAGCTGCACTTGCAGTGCGTATTCCCCACAGGTGGACAATCTTGCGCCGATGCTGTAATGCCAAGTGTTTTTCAACGCCTGCCCAAATGTAGGCTGGCGGCTCGCATTCCCGATTTTGAAGCGCTTTCTTAAAAAGTTTGTCTAAGTTATTGCTCATGTCCCAAATACTCCTTTACTTTTCGTTTTAATATTTCCCGCGCTCGTGCTAAATTCGACTTGGAGGTTCCTTCTGTTATCCCCAGCTTGTTGGCGATATCTTTATGCGTCATGTCTTCCATTACGTACAGATTGAATACCATCCGATATTTTTCCGGCAATTCCTGAATGAATCTTTCCAATACATTCATAGGAATTTCTACATCTTCTTCAATATCTGTATCTTCTGTGTCTGGCAATTCATCCATCAACAAAAGAGGTTGCTCTTTCCGATGCTTTTCCAAAGACATGTTGATAAAAATCCGTTTCATCCATCCTTCAAAAGAACCCTTTCCGCTGTATTGCTTAATAGAATCAAATACTTTTATAAATCCGTCCTGCAGCGTGTCTTCCGCGTCCATGCGGTTCTGCGAGTAACGGAGGCAAATGGCAAACATTTTGGCAGAATACATCTTGTATAGCTTTTCTGCCGCTCTGTTATCGCCTTTCTTGCACTGATCTATTATTTGCTCTAAATTGCACATTAGCGTTTATGACTAAGACGCAAAAAATAGTGAATAGTTGCGTCAAGCATGAAATAAAAAAGAGGTTCCAGATTTTTGAAAACTTAGGTTCCCAAAAATCTGGCGTGTTCTCCGCTGTTACTGAATGGGTTGTGTCTTCTTGGACAGCCAGGCTACTTCCTGCTCATTTAAATAAGGAGACAACTTTTCATACACCATGCGATGGTAATGATTCAACCATTCGATTTCGTCTTTTTCCAACAAATCCCTGCACAATGCAGAGGTGTCAAAATAGCAAAGTGTCAGAGTTTCAAAACCGTACCATTTGCCAAATTCATTCTCCGCAACCGGAATGCACAAAATCATATTTTCATGCCTGATTCCGTGACTGCCCTCCCGATAAATTCCGGGCTCGTTGGATGTAACCATCCCCGGTAGCAATGCCTGGTCTTTCAAATCTTGCCGAATCGACTGCGGTCCCTCGTGGACGTTTAAGAAAAATCCAATGCCATGCCCTGTGCCATGTCCGAAATTTCTGTACGTTTGCCACATGGGTTGCCGTGCAATGGCATCTATATTGCATCCGCGCGTACCTTCCGGGAAAATAGCCCGACTCAAAGCAATCATACCTTTTAATACAATCGTATAGTCTTCTTTTTCTTGCTTTGTCAAGGCGCCTAAAGGCACTGTGCGTGTAATGTCGGTCGTTCCATGCGTATATTGCCCGCCGGAATCCACCAAATACAAGCCTTTTGCTTGTAGCAATGCGTCTTTTCCGGGAATTGCCGCATAATGCGGAAGGGCAGCATTCGCTCCGTATGCCGATATGTTTTCAAAACTGTCGGACACGTATCCTTCATTGGCTGAACGGAATGCAGTCAGTTGTTCAGAAACAGCGCACTCTGTCAGCGATTTGTTCAAGTTTTCTTCCAACCAATAAAAGAATTTTGTCATCGCGACTCCATCTTTAATACAAGCCTGGCGAAAGCCGGCGATTTCTGTCTCATTCTTTATAGCTTTTGCCTGTATAATGGGAGAAGTCGTGTTTTGAGTCTTGAAGCGGGAGGCGATTTTGTTATAAATAGCATAATTCAAGGTACTTGCATCCAGGCAAAAACATACATTCTGATTATCCAGTTCTCTTAAAAAGAGCGATATATGATGATAATCTTGAATTTCTACTCCCTCCTGAAGCAATTGCTCTCTCGTTTCCTTGGAAACTTTTGTGCGCTTGACAAATAACCACGCTTTTTCCTTTCCTACAATGGCATAACTAATGGCAACAGGGTTAAAAGCAATATCATGGCTTCGAATATTGTAAAGCCATGCAATTTCATCCAAGGCACTGAAAATGAAATAATCGGCTTGCCTGTCATTTAAAATACGCCGCACCATGTCGATTTTCTCGGCAACAGACTGACCGGTTGTTTCTTTGGGTATTATATATAAAGGTGTATCAGGCAATGCTGGACGGTCATGCCAAATGTCTCCCAATAAATCAGGGAGTTCAATTATCCGTGAACCCGTTTTTTCTAACAATTGCTTTAAGTGCTGCATTTCAGCAACCGAAATACAAAAACTGTCTAATCCGACAGCGCTTCCTGTAGGAAGGGTAGAAGCTAACCATTCCGGATAGTCTACGGCTCCCGGTATTCTCAATTTATGCAACTGAATGCCTGTGTCTTTCAACTGTTGTTCGGCTTGAATAAAGTAGCGGGTGTCTGTCCACAATCCTGCTTCTTCTTTTGTGACCACCACAGTTCCAAACGAACCGGTAAAGCCGGAAATCCATTCCCGTTGTTTCCAAGCAGCCGGGAGATATTCGCTGTTGTGAGGATCTGTACCTGACACGATGTAGGCATCCAGATGCTCCCGTTTCATCCTGTTTCTGAGCTGTGATAATTTTTCTACGATAGTCATGATATTCGTTTTTAATTTTGACCAAATGTACAGAGAATTTGCGAGAAAAAGAAATAGTTTTATGAAATTACATTTGTAATGTTTTGATGCAATAAGAGGGATGATTTGATACCTGTTTCAAACATGCGCGAGGGTATTTTTGCTTTTTAGGAACTTTGGAGTGTTACATAAATTAATACATGCAAATTTACAATGTATAACATGATATATATTAGTTGTTTGGATTGATATATATAAAGCTTGACTTTTATATGAATCGTACTAAAATAGCCCCCATAGCTAATTTTACTGATTTTTCATGTTAAATGAAGTGTTTAATTCAAAGATTTCCATGGTTATAAACGTCATTATATATATTGAAGATACAAATAGTTGAAGAGCATTTTGAATATAAGGAGGCGAATCATAAAATATCATCATACCGAGCGATTACAAGTGTAATTATACATGTATTACAAATGTAACTTGTTTTTTCTTCTCGATTTAATTACATTTGTAACGTAATACATGACGATATGCAAGAGAGATTTAAACAACTATTGAAAGAAAAGAATCTAACTGCTGCCCGTTTTGCCGAATTGATTCAGGTGAACGCCTCAGCCATGTCCCATATTTTGAATGGACGCAATAAACCCGGATTCGACGTTTTGGAAAAAATTGTCCAAGCTTTTCCAGACGTAAATTTGAATTGGTTAATTTCGGGACAAGGAAATATTTATAATAGCGTTCCTCAAAACACTAACTTGCCAGAAAGGGATAAACAGGAAAACATGCCATCTATACCTCCCTCGCTCCAACCTTCGCAAGGAAATAATCCTTCGTCTGTTTTGTCATTGGAAAACGTTCCTAAAAAAATAAAGCGGATAATCCTTTTCTTCGATAACGGTACTTTCGAAATTTATGAGAATGGAATGCCGGTTCAATCTTCTGAATGATGTAGTAAATGCAAAATGGCATATTTCCCATTGGAGAAAGATTATCCTGCCTTCATCGAGTTAGTTGATTTCGATGAAGGCAAGACAATAGTTTTCAATATAAAGATTACTTAAAAGCAGCCCCAATAATGTCCTTTACAGAATCAAAATCATTGGCAGACAGATATTCTTCTATTCCATCAATGACTTTCATTGTTATTGTCGGGTCGATAAAATTCGCAGTTCCGATTTGAATTGCAGAAGCCCCTGCCAACAAAAATTCAATGGCATCTGTAGCCGACATAATACCTCCCAAACCCACAACCGGTATTTTTACAACTTGGGCAACTTGCCAGACCATGCGCAAAGCAATTGGTTTTACGCAGGCACCACTTAATCCGCCGGTTATGGTACTCAATACCGGTTTACGCTTTTTAGCGTCAATCGCCATTCCGAGCAGCGTGTTGATTAAAGAGACCGAATCAGCTCCCTCAGCCTCTACGGCAAGAGCAATTTCCTGTATATTTGTCACATTGGGAGAAAGCTTGACCATTAAATGTTTATGATATACTTGCCGAACAGCTTTTACCACTTCAGCCGCAGAGGCGCACTGAGTTCCAAATGCCATGCCGCCTTCTTTGACATTGGGGCACGAGATATTCAATTCAATACCGGGAATTTGTTCCAAAGCGTTGATTTTCTCTGCTGTAGCAACATAGTCAGCCACACAGGAACCAGAAACATTTACTAAAATGTTTGTTTGTATGTCTTTGATTTTCGGATAGATATGCTCTATGAAATAGTCAACGCCTTTGTTTTGAAGTCCAACCGCATTCAACATGCCGGCAGGAGTTTCAGCCATTCGAGGATAAGGATTGCCTTCACGATGGTGCAAAGTAGTGCCTTTGACAATAAAGCCTCCCAAGCGGTTTAAGTCAATAAAATCCTGAAATTCGAGTCCGTATCCAAATGTACCGGAAGCGGTTAAAACGGGATTGTTCAATGCCAATCCATTGCCGAGATTGATATTTAATGCTGCCATTTTAAATCATTTATATTGAAAATTGGACCATCTGTACATACGCATTTATGCCCTTCTTTGGTATCATTCACACAACAGAGGCAAGCGCCGATGCCGCATGCCATCATGTTTTCAAGAGAAACTTCGCAATGAATATTATTAGAATAAGCATACCGTGCAACTGCTTGCATCATGGGGAGCGGACCACAACAATAGATATGGTCGAAATGCTCGTTTAAAATACTGTGTTGGGTCGGGAAGCCTTTCTCTCCACATGAACCGTCTTCAGTTGTATAGTAGACCGTTGCATATTTTTCATATTCTTCTCTTAGAACGATGTCTTTTGCAGTTCGTGTGCCAATTAAGACAACAGGATGGAATCCTTTTTTATTCAACACCTTTGATAAATGCAAAAGAGGTGCAATACCTACGCCTCCACCTACAAGAAGGCAACGTTCGCCAACAGGCTGCGAAAAACTATTTCCCAAAGGAAGGACAATGTTTAATGACTCTCCCGCTTGTAACTTCGAGAGTTGCTCAGTGCCTTTACCTGCTATTTTGACCAACAAATACAACAACCCTTGGGCTTCATCTATGTCATGCACCGAAATGGGGCGGCGCAAAAATGTCGATGGAGAACCTTCAACTTTCACATTTACAAACTGTCCTGCTGCTATTTCCGGCAATTCAGAAGAATGCAACACCAATCGGAAAGTATCGGCATTCAAAGCACGGTTTTCTTTTACAACGAAATCAATGATTTTTTTCATACGCTATGTTTATTTCTTTTGAAGTTTCTCTTTTAAATAATGTCCGGTATAGGATTGTTCGCACTCTGCCAATTCTTCCGGCGTGCCTGCGAATACAAGATAGCCGCCATGCTCTCCACCCTCAGGTCCCAAATCAATGACATAATCCGCACATTTTATCACATCCATGTGATGCTCAATGACAATCACCGTATGACCACGGTCAATTAAAGCGTTCAACGAATCTACGAGTTTATGGATATCGTGAAAGTGCAAGCCGGTGGTGGGCTCGTCAAAAATAAACAATGTGGGCTCAGTATTTTCTTTGCTCAAGTGATAAGCCAATTTAACCCGTTGGTTTTCACCACCACTGAGCGTACTTGACGACTGTCCTAATTTCACATACCCCAAGCCCACGTCTGCTAATTTCTGCAATCTGTCCACAATTGTATATTCGGTATAAGAGCTTCCCTCTCTAAAAAACTCGATAGCTTGGTTTACAGTCATTTCGAGCACCTCATAAATATTCTTGCCTCTATATTGTATTTCCAAGATATCATCTTTGAAACGCCGCCCTTTGCAGTGCTCGCATTCCAAATACACATCTGCCATAAATTGCATTTCTACCTTGATAACTCCCTCTCCTTGACATTCTTCACAACGTCCTCCGGGAACGTTAAAAGAAAAATGTGAGGGCTTGAATCCCTGCAGCCGGGCAGCTTGTGTATCAGCAAACAATTTGCGGATATCGTCCCATACTTTCAGATAAGTGGCAGGATTTGAGCGGGTTGATTTGCCAATCGGGTTTTGGTCAATAAACTCAACCTCTTTGATATAGCGCAAGTCGCCTGTGATTTGGTTGTAACTGCCGATGTAATCCGGTGTACCGCCAAACATTTTTCGCAAAGCGGGCACTAAAATTGTCTTAATCAACGTGCTTTTTCCCGAACCGCTAACGCCGGTAACTGCTGTCATGACTTTTAGGGGGAAGTCTATCGTCAGGTTTTTCAAATTGTTTTCAGTCGCGCCGCTCAGGGTGATTTTTTTCTTCCATTCGCGTCTTTTCTTGGGAACGGCAATGTATTGCTTCCCTGATAGATAGTCAGATGTCAGTGTGTTTGCTGCTTTCAGTTGTTCCAGATTTCCTTGGAATACCACTTCGCCACCTGCGTATCCTGCCAATGGACCGATGTCAATGACTTCATCGGCTGCTTTTATAATATCTTCATCATGCTCGACAACGACAACGGTATTGCCTAAATCTCTCAATTTCAACAATACTTGTATCAATTGGTTGGTGTCGCGAGAATGCAATCCAATGCTGGGTTCGTCCAAAATATACAAAGACCCTACCAACGCAGACCCTAAAGAAGTCGCCAGATTGATGCGCTGGGATTCCCCGCCGGACAAGGTTGAGGACAAGCGGTTCAAGGTCAAATACCCCAAACCGACCTCTAAAAGAAACTCCAGCCGGTTTTGAATTTCAGGCAAAATCCTTTCCGCCACCTTTGCCTGATATGTATTTAATTGCAGGTTGTCGAAGAATGCCTTCAATTCGCTGATGGGCATTTCCACCAACTCGGTAATTGACTTCCCGCAGATTTTGACATAAGAAGCTTCCGGCTTCAGGCGAGTGCCATGGCAATCGGGACAGATTGTTTTGCCTGTATACCGGGCAATCATAACCCGGTTTTGTATTTTGTACTTCTTTGACTCCAAGTAAGTAAAGAAGTCATTAATGCCGGCAAAATGGGAACAGCCATTCCACAACAAGTTCTTTTCGGCAGGCTTCAACTCGTAATAAGGGGTATGTACCGGAAAATTCACCTTGTGTGCATTGCGGAGCAAGTCTTTTTTCCATTCGCTCATCTTTTCACCGCGCCAGCACATCACCGCATCTTCGTAAACGCTGAGCGACTTGTTAGGTATCACCAAATTCTCATCAATGCCCAATATTTTACCATAACCTTCACAACGAGGGCAAGCACCTATGGGGGAATTGAAGCTAAACATATTTACGGAAGGCTCACTGAAAGCCACCCCGTTCTCCTCAAAGCGGTTGGAAAATGAGTGTACAGTCCCGTCGATTTCAATAAAACATTGCCCTTCGCCTTCGTAGAAAGCCGTTTCCACTGATTCAGCAATCCGTGAAATTGTGTCCGGCTCTTGGTTTACTTGCAGGCGGTTGACCACCAAATAAACCTCGCCTTCAAGCGGCAATTCCTGTGTGCCTTCAACAATATCATCAATGCGCAGATACCCCTCCATTGTTTTCACACGGATAAAGCCTTGGCTGAAATACATTTTCAAGGTATCTACATCGCGCAGGTCTTTCTCTTCCGGTAGTGCAAGAATCACCGCCGTCTTGCCTTCATGCTCTAAAACAAAACGGACAATATCATCAACATGGTCTCTTTTCACCTCCTTCCCGGTGGTTGGAGAAAAAGTTTGCCCAGCCCGTGCGTACAACAGTTTCAGGTAATCATATATCTCAGTGGAAGTGCCGACCGTAGAACGTGGATTGGAGCTGGTGACCCTTTGCTCTATGGCAATGGCAGGCGGTATGCCTTTGATAGAGTCACATTCCGGTTTATTCAAGCGTCCTAAAAACTGGCGGGCATAAGCCGACAGGCTTTCCACATAGCGCCTTTGCCCTTCTGCATACAGCGTGTCGAACGCCAATGAAGACTTGCCGCTTCCCGAAACGCCCGTAATGACAATGAATTTGTTTAGTTCGATATTCAAATCGATATTCTTCAAATTGTGCACTCGGACACCTTTCAACTCAATATATTGTTCCTCCATAGAATTTCTGTTCCTTTTCAGAAGACAAAGGTAATGAAAAAAACAATCCGTAAAATAGGTAGCATTATCGGTAATTTATATATTTGGCTTTCCGGCATTCTTTGTATCTTTGTACCAAACAAAACGGATAACAAACAGATACAAATCATTACTATTTATGCTACGCAAAATCAGACTCATTCTGGCAACCTTGTTTTTCATTTCAGTCACCTTGTTGTTCCTGGATTTCACCGGGACGCTGCACGCATGGCTGGGATGGATGGCAAAAATTCAATTCCTGCCGGCACTCCTCGCTTTGAATGTGGGAGTGGTGGCGTTTCTAATCTTGCTTACGCTGGTATGCGGGAGGGTTTATTGCTCCGTCATTTGCCCTTTGGGCGTGTTTCAGGACATTGTCGCCTGGTTGGGGAAAAAGCAGAGGAAGAATCGCTATTCCTATTCGCCGGCAAAATCCGCATTGCGCTATGGCTTCCTTGTCCTGTTTCTTGTTGCCCTCGTGGCAGGCATCGGGTCGGTGGCAGCATTGCTCGCGCCTTACAGTTCTTACGGGCGCATTGCAAACAACCTCTTTGCGCCACTTTGGCAATGGAGCAATAATCTGTTGGCATATTTTGCTGAGCGGGCAGACAGTTATGCTTTTTACGAGACGGAAGTATGGTTGAAGAGCTTACCAACCTTTATCATTGCCGTATTGACTTTCGTTGTGTTGGCAGTGCTGGCATGGCGGAATGGCAGGACATATTGCAATACGGTTTGTCCCGTGGGCACCGTCTTGGGGTTTCTTGCCCGTTACTCCTGGTTCAAGCCGGTCATCGACACGGATAAATGTGTCAATTGCAACCTCTGCGCCCGCAATTGCAAGGCGGCTTGCATCGATATCCCAAACCATCGGATTGATTACAGCCGATGCGTAGCCTGCATGGATTGCATCGACAAATGCCACAAAGGGGCTATCGCCTATAAGCATGCGCCCAAAGCCGCTCCGCTTCCGGTGCAAAAAACAGGGCAAGGCGTATCGCCGGAGCATGTGGACAATGCCCGCCGCAGTTTCCTGACGGCAACGGCAATGGTTGCCACCGCCGCAACATTGAGTGCCCAAGAGAAAAAAGTCGATGGCGGGCTGGCAGTCATCGAGGATAAGAAAATCCCGAAACGTGCCACGCCCATCATCCCGCCGGGAGCCGTTAGCCTGCGCCGCTTCGCACAGCATTGCACGGCTTGCCAGCTTTGCGTGTCCGTGTGCCCCAACGGGGTGCTTCGCCCTTCGACCGACCTCCTGCGCATGATGCAACCAGAGATGTCCTACGAACGGGGCTATTGCCGACCGGAGTGTGCCAAGTGTGCCGAAGTATGCCCGACGGATGCGATTCACTTGACTTCTTTGGCTGAAAAGTCCGCGATGCAAATCGGGCATGCCGTGTGGGTGAAAGCGAATTGCATCAATTTGACCGACAAGCAGCCCTGCGACAATTGCGCACGCCATTGCCCCACGGCAGCAATCCAAATGGTGCCTTCCGTTGCGGGCGACCCGGCTTCGATGAAAATACCGGCAGTGAACACCGAGCGGTGCATCGGCTGCGGGGCATGCGAGAACCTTTGTCCGGCACGGCCGTTCAGTGCCATTTACGTGGAAGGCTATGAAATGCACCGCGAAATTTGATGCGGATGCCGCATACGCCCGCATGCGACCATCGAATACGGGCGTATGCGATGCCTCGATACGAACGTATCGAACATGTCGATACGGTAATATCGAATCCATCGATGCGGGAACATCGAATGGCAAGAGAAAATCAAACAGAAATAATAATACAATAATATAAAAAGAATATGGTAAACCAGAACAACATATCCCGCCGCGAATTTCTGAAACGTGCCGGCGCAGCCGGAATCGCAGCAGCCGGGCTTGCGGCATGTGACAGCCAAGGCAGGGCAGCCTCAGGCGTTCCTGCACCCGAAGGGGAAATGACTTATCGCACGAATCCCAAGACAGGCGACAAGGTGTCGATATTGGGCTTTGGCATGATGCGCCTGCCTTCCGTCGGGGGACGCAGCGCCCGGGAAGGCAACGAGGGCATTGACCAGGAAATGGTCAACGAAATGGTGGACTACGCCATGGCACACGGCGTGAATTACTTCGACACGTCGCCCGCTTACTGCCAGGGGCAGTCCGAACGCGCTACGGGCATTGCCCTGAGCCGCCATTCCCGCGATTCCTATTACATTGCCACGAAACTGTCCAACTTCGCGCCTTCGACTTGGACTCGCGAGGCATCCCTTGCCATGTACCACAATTCCATGAAAGAGCTTCAAGTCGATTACATCGACTATTTGCTGCTCCACGGTATCGGCATGGCAGCGCCCGGCAAAGGCATGGAGGAATACGAGGCGCGCTACCTGGACAACGGCATATTGGATTTCCTGCTGGAAGAGCGCAAAGCCGGGCGCATCCGCAATCTCGGCTTTTCATACCACGGGGACATCGAAGTCTTTGACCGCCTGCTTGCAGAATACGATAAGTACCAATGGGACTTCGTGCAAATCCAATTGAACTATCTGGACTGGAAGTATGCCAAACAAATCAACCCGCGCAACACCAATGCCGAGTACCTGTACAATGAATTGGCGAAACGGAATATTCCTGCCGTCATCATGGAGCCTCTGCTGGGCGGGCGGCTTTCCAACGTGCCGGACAGGGTAGTGGCACAGCTCAAAGAGCGTTCGCCGGAAACCAGCGTAGCTTCGTGGGCATTCCGCTTTGCAGGCTCATTCCCCGGCGTGCTGACCGTGCTGAGCGGCATGACCCGGATGGAGCACTTGCAGGACAACCTGCACACCTATTCTCCGCTGCATCCCCTGAGCGACGAAGAATTTGCATTCCTGCAACACACTGCAACCCTGATGATGCAGTTCGACACCATTCCCTGCAACGACTGTAAATATTGTATGCCCTGCCCGTATGGCATCGACATCCCGGCAATCCTCCTGCATTACAACAAATGCCTCAACGAAGGCAATATCGCCCTGGATGCGGGCGACGAGAATTACCGCAAGGCACGCCGCGCTTACCTTGTCGGGTATGACCGCAGCGTTCCCAAGCTCCGCCAAGCAGACCACTGCACCGGCTGTGACCAATGCAGCCCCCATTGCCCGCAGGGCATCGACATCCCGCAGGAATTGCACCGCATTGACGCTTACGTGGAGCAGTTGAAGCAAAACACATTGTAATAAAAAAGGTGTTCCCGACGGAACACCTTTTTTATTGTTTGGAATATGTTTGGAAATACGTTTATAGTCCGTTAATGACTTTAGTTAATTATTCGGAAACTACATCGAAAGCCACATCTACTTTCACCTCGCGGTGGAGCTTGATGGTAGCTGAATAAGTTCCCACTTCTTTGATTTCTTTTAATAAGATTTTCTTCCGGTCGATATCGAATCCCTGTGCGGCAAGTGCTTCGGAAATCATGATATTGTTGACGGAACCGAAGATTTTTCCGGTGCTGCTGGTCTTTGCGCCGATTGTCAGCTTGAGTTCTGCCAACTTGGCTGCCAATTCCTCTGCCTCAGCTTTCAGTTTGGCTTCCTTGTGGGCACGTTGCTTGATATTCTCAGCAACCACTTTCTTTGCCGATTCTGTCGCCAAGATAGCATATCCCTGCGGGATCAGATAGTTACGGCCATATCCGGGCTTTACGTTGATAATATCGTCTTTGTGACCCAGATTTGCGATATCAGTCAATAATATAATCTGCATTTCGTGTCCTCCTTTCGTTATTTCATTAAATCGGTTACGTAGGGCAACAAAGCAAGGTGTCTTGCTCTTTTTACAGCAGTTGCAACTTTTCTCTGGTATTTCACAGAGGTACCGGTGATTCTTCTCGGAAGAATCTTACCTTGTTCGTTCAAAAACTTCTTCAAAAATTCAGGATCCTTGTAATCGATGAATTTGATTCTTGCCTTTCTGAAGCGGCAATACTTTTTCTTTTTAACATCTACCGTTGGGGGGGTCAGATATCTGATTTCACTTTCATTCTGTGCCATAGCTTATTTCTCCTCTTGTTTAGCTGCGTATTTACTTCTTCTCTTTAAAGTATACTCATAAGCATACTTGTCTAATCTAAACGTTAAAAAACGAATAACTCTTTCGTCGCGTCTGTAAGCAGTCTCCAATTTGTCAATCAGAGCACCTTCTGCCTCGAACTGCAACAAATGGTAGAATCCGGTCGTCTTTTTCTGGATCGGATAAGCCAGCTTGCGAAGTCCCCAAGCTTCCTCATGCTCAATCGCGCCGCCATTCTCCGTGATGACGCTCTTGAATTTCTCTACCGCTTCCTTTATCTGTTGGTCAGATAAAACGGGAGTTGTGATGAAAACGGTCTCGTAATGATTCAACATAATTATTTGATTATTAGTACTAAATTATTTTATCGGGCGCAAAGGTACACATTTTGCCGGAATTTGCAAAGTGTTTGCGCCGGAATCTGCTGTTTTTTCTTTTGTTGCGGCATTTCCGGTTGCCGCTTCAATCCCGCCCTGTTCCGGTTGGAATCGGAGTCTGTTTAGGGAACACTCCCGGTTCTCTGGTGGTTATTCCCCGGTCTTGCACCGGTTTGAACAGGGGAAAGGCCATTGCATGATTCTCATTGTCGGTTTGCTGTCCGCTTTATTGCCTGTTAATAGATTCTTTTTTGATTCAAAGCCCGGTGGTATTCCCGTGCATGCCGGTTGTGCTCGCGGAGGGTGCGCGAGAAATGGTGGGTGCCGGAGAAGTCGCTCTTCGCGCAAAAGAACATGTATTCATGGTGCTGATAGTCCAACACGGCATCTATGGCGCGAGGCGAAGGCATCCGGATGGGACCCGGCGGCAAGCCGGCATATTTATAGGTGTTGTAAGGCGAATCAATGGCGATGTGCCTGTCGAGGACGCGCTTGATGGTGAAGTCCCCTAAGGCAAATTTCAGCGTGGGGCAGGCTTCCAGCTTCCAGCCTTTGTGCAGGCGGTTGATGTACACGCCCGCAATGATGGGATATTCGCTGGCAACATTGGTTTCCTCTTCCACGATGGAAGCGATGATGCTGATTTCGATGGGGGAAAATCCTGCCCGTTCAGCTTTGTTGCGTCGTTCACTGTTCCAGAATTTCCGGTATTCCAAGTGCATTCGCCGAACAAAGGAGGGCAGGCTTGTATTCCAATAAACCTGGTAGGTATTGGGGATGAACATGCTGATGAAATTGCTGGGGGTAAAGCCCAAGGAGTCAACAAAAAGGAAGTCCTGTGCCAAGTGCATGAAAGCGGCAGAGTCGATGGCAAGTTGGCGGTTCATGGTTTGTGCGAAATCATTCAGCGTGCGTATGTTGTTAAAGGTGAATGAAACTGCTTCTTGGTTGCCTGCTCGGAGCATGTTTATCAGTTGGTTGTTGCTCATGCCGTCTTGGATGCGGTAGCGTCCGGCTTTTATGAGTTCCGGATATCTTTTCAAGCGGGCGACTTGCCGCAGGGTGTATTCATTTTGGATGTATTTCCTCTCGTGCAGGAGCTGCATGACCGTTTCAAACGAATCGCCGGGACGGATGTATATGATGCCGTTGTCGCTGACTGCTGTGTTGGGTTTTTGGACAAGGAACCAATAGGCGCCTCCTGCAAAGAGTATGCCGGCAAAAGCAACAATGATGCAGATTTTGAGGACTCGTTTCATGGGTTTATTCTTCATGCCGGAAGTAAAGGATGTAGTAATTCATGTCCCGGTCGGGGTCGTAGCCCTTGCGGAGGTATTTTTTCTCGCCATGGATGTACACGTGGAAGTTCTTGTCCAACTTCAATACGTGGCGGAAATATTTTTTCTCATCTTGTACGGCATAGTTGGATATGGGGAATTCTTGGGGCAATTCGACGTTGTTGTCGGCTTCGTATTGGTTTTTGAAATGCTCGAAGGCGTCGATGACTTCCGATTCTTGCACCACGTCTGTCTTGAAACGGTCTTCCGAAAAGACATCTACATCTTTGAAAAAGTTGATGGAACGGTTGAGCATGTCGATTTGGTCGGCACGCGAGACGTCGTTGTCTTGATTGTAAATGTCTTTCACGAAGTTTTTGCAAAGGTTCAGGTAGTTCGCTGTCTGGAAATAGCTGTCGGCATTGGGTTCCAAGCCCAAGAAGTCGTTCATCCAGTATAAGGCTTCCCGGTTGTTGGTCTTGTCGATGGCACACACTTTGTAACCGTTCTCCCGATTGACGTTGAAAATGAGGCATGCCTTGTCTAATTTCTTGATGTTGATGCCGGATTCGCCGACCAACTGATAGGTGTCTTGAGCCTGGACGATTTTCAAAAAGGTGTCTTTGGTTTCCGATTTGAAAATGCCGATGGCGTCGCACACGCCTTCTTCGATATTGCAATTCCGGAAATATACTATGTAGACTTCCCCGGATTTGATATTGGGGTTGTTGGATTGCTCATAGAGGTGGTTGGCAATCTCGACAGATTGCGCATAGAATGCTTCGTTATCTTCAAAAACAGCAGTCGCAGAGGCATATATGGGATTGTTCATATAATCCTCTGCCAAGGGGATAAAGTGGTAGTAGGCATCTTTTTTGAATGCCGACAAAAAATGGGTTTTCAACAGATTCAATATGTCCGGGTCTTCCGGAAGGAAACCATGGGAGGAAAGGTCTAAAGCTCCGTCCTCGAATTTGTTCCCGACATGGTGGATAACGATATTGGTTATTTCGCTGTTTTCAAAATTAATCATATCTTTTTATTGGGTTTAGAATCTGAACTTAATGCCCAGGTTCAGGTTTTCTTTGAATTGCAATTTTCTGGAATAACTCTCGTCATAAACAGTCTCTGTATATATGGAAGCAGAGATAAAGTAGTTGATTTTGAAATTTATCGTCATCTTCCAATTGACAGTCAGCGGTATGTTTTTCCTCTTTTCTTCTTCGTCGACAGTGACGTATTTGTCTTTTTTCTCGTAACTCATGAAGAGTTTCACTTCGTTGGACAAATCCATGATTTTGAACAGGTTGCTCATTTTGCTGCTCAAGTTGATTTGCGCACCGGCGTCTCGTTTGTAGCGTTTCCCTTCCTCTGAAATGCCATAACGGCTGGCATCGATCTTGGTGGTATCCCGTACGAATGTCCATTTCCCGGCGATGGGGGAGATAACCAACGAGAAGTTGTCTTTGGGCTTGTAGTCCATACCCAAGGATAAGGTGAAGTCTCCGGGGCTCATGAAGTTGGCAACCATTTGCCGCTCTGCGTCTTGCGGGTATTCATAGGAGTTGAACAACTGAGTCACCATGTTGAACTGGGCAGTGTAGTACCAATGTTTGAATGCTTTTTGCCCGAGCTTGGAATTCAGCTCGAAATGGTCTTCATTTTTCCGCATCTCTTCTTCGCCGTTTTTCATGAAGCCCAGACGATAGTGCATCCAGTTTTCCCAACTGGTTTTGTTGCGGTTGTAGTTCCAATAATAACGCAAATTGCTCAACAAAGAGAAGGAATTTTCCCCGCCGCTCGACCAGTTTGTCAAAGTGCCTTGGCTCAAAGAAATTTCCACTTCCGAATAATAAGTCCAATAACGTCGTTTGATTTCACCTCTTTTCATAGGTGCAATGACAAAGTATTCTTCAGGCGGGACGTTGGAAACAGGAGAGACATTTTCGTGACATCTTCTCCGTTCGATGGCGGTGGATTGAAAGGCTTCTTTGTCGGCATAGATGTTCAAGCGATAGCCTTTAGGCATGACCTGAATCCAAGTGCCAATGGTATCGTCTACCTGGTTACCAATCCACAGGCGGTAATATCTCTCTTGCCCGTTGTTCATCCAGAAACAAAAGGCGGAATCCGCAGTGCTTCCCACTTGCACGCACACGGAATCCCTTCCGGCTTTCTGAAGCCATAAGTAGCTGGAATCACGCCGGAAATAGCGGGCTAAAACCTGTAAGTCCGTATTTAAATAATCTTCCTCGATTTGCTTCAGGGAATCAATGTGTTGCAGGCTGTCTGCCGTAATATAGGCTTGCGTGTATTGCAAGGCTTGCAACTGTTGCGACATATTGTTGCGCGTATAGTTTCGCAGGTAAGCAACGGCATACTTCACCCGTGCATTCCGTGCGTAACGCAACAAAGTATTTACTGCATGCCTCAGCGTGTCGTTGTCGTAATGTGTGCGACGCAAATTCTGGACGGCATAACGCATCCCCGGATTCTCAATGTTGGAATAGGGGAGGTAGCGGTAGAGAAGGCGGTCAGGGAAACGCAATTGCGAGGTGGAATCACGCCATACAACAGGAGTTTGCAGGCTTTCCCGTTTTTCCATCACTTCGGGATAAATCAACTGCGCCTTGGATGGAAGAACAAAAAACAAGCTGATACAAAGCAATATATATTTCATACGGCTGTTTATTTGAAGGGCGAATCCGGCTCTTTTGCCATGTGTGAATAACTCAATTTGTCCACTAAAGCAGGTAACCACTTGCTCAAGAATACCGCCAATTTGCCTTCTACAAAGGTCATAATGATTTCCCGTTTGCGTTTTCGAATCCCCTTGACAATAATCTGCGCACAACGCTCCGCAGTCATCATATTTGACTCATTACGAGGACTTTCTCCTTGTTGTTGCCCATGGGCGTCCAAAGCGGTTTTTCGGATATTGGAAGCCGTAAAGCCCGGGGCTGCCACTAAGACATGCAATCCTTTTTTGATGTTTTCGATGCGGACAGTGTTCAAAAAACCACGTACCGCAAATTTGCTGGCAGCATAACCTGTTCGTCCCGGCAAACCGATAAAACCGGCAATAGAAATCACGCCGACCAAACTGCCTTTTGTTGCTAACAGATAGGGCAGTGCATACTTTGTACAATAGACCGTGCCCCAGAAATTGACATCCATAACCTGACGTAACAAGCTGCAATCCAGGTCTTCCAAGATTGCCCGCATAGAAATACCTGCGTTATTAATCAGAATGTCAATGCGTCCAAAACGCTGGTAGGCTTTTTCTATCAAAGCCTTACAATCTGCTTCTTGTGTAACATCGGTACGGACAACCAATACTTCCGTGCCTTTATTTTCCAAATCTTGGGCAATGCCCGTTAGTTTTTCCGAGTTTCTTGCAGCTACAACCAGTTTTGCACCTTGGCGGGCTAACTCATAAGCCAAAGCTTTGCCAATGCCTGAAGAAGCTCCCGTAACAATAGCGACCTTACCTTGAAACATATTACTCATAAATTAGGATGAATGAATCTATTGGGATTCCAAAGATAAGCATAAACGACAAAACTTCAAATACTATTTACATCAAAAATAGTGCCTATATATATTATGACTTATAATTTATCTTATGATAAATAATATAGGGTAGAAGAATATTCTAATATATTGAACATCATATAATTATATAGAAGTAATGGCGATAAAAATGGACAGAAATATGGTTATAAATAAAACAAAAAAAGAGACTGTCCTATACCGACAGTCTCTCTCTAAACTAAAATATTCTTTTATGGATTCATTATTCGCCGCCGAGTTGGTCAAACTTAGCCTGCATCTCTTCATAGAGTTGATTGTATTTTGGGTCTTTATCCCTCAATTTGAAATACAACTCTTTCAATGTAGCCACAGTATTTTTTTCATCCGGATCCAACTCCAATGCTTTTTCAAAATACGGAATGACAGATGCATAGCCCTCGAATACTTTCTCCATTTCCTTGTTGTATTCGTCTATGTCAATGATATCCTGTACTTTTTTGTGGAATTCAATCACTTCAGACAATTTGATATTACCCAAATTGTATTGTGCCATAAAGTTTTTGGGATCCAATTCCAACGTCTTCCGATACATTTCTTCTGCTTTTACAGGGTCTTTCATTTTCTCATACAAAGAACCTTTTGCGCTGTAATAAGAAGCATTGTTGGGGTCTTGTTTGATAGCTGCATCCAAATAAACTTCTGCCTTTTCCGGCTCACCGCTAAACAAGTAATGGTTAATCAATTGTACCAACATGTAAGAATTGTCCGGATACAATTCATATCCCTTGTGCAGCACCTCCAAAGCCTCTGCATCTTTTTCCTGCTCTTGCAATACCAGTGACAGCATGGCATACACCTGTCCGGCATTATAGTCGTATTTCAGCACTTCTTTGTAATACTTCTCAGCTTCAGCCCAATTTTCTGCTTTTTGTGCAGTCATTGCAGCATTGAAAATCACTGCTGTATCAATTTTTGCAGGTGCTTCTGCCGTCAAAATCGGAGAATTTTCGATTTCCAATACCCGCTTGAAAGCTTCCAATGCCTCAGCAAATTGGTTATTGTTGTAGCATTCTACGCCTTTATTAGTGTAATCAATAATCAAATTGCTGTACTGTGTAGCCAAACGCTTGGTATATTTACCCTTCACGTCCAACTCAATTACTTTCTGAAAAGCGTCCCAAGCTACATCCAAAGCATTCGGATCCAACTTCTTGTAGTCAGGAATCTGGCTCTCGAAAATAGCCTGGTAAATCTGGCCTTTTACAAAATGAGCCCTGTCAAAATTCACACAAGCCTCGTGTTTGATAGCTTCATCAATCACTTGTTTAGCTTGATCCAACTTGCCAGAAGTAAAATAACTGCTGGCCTGAGTAACCTTACCCTTCTGCGCGAACGCCATGGTTGAGCAGAAAAGCATAATTAAAATAATAGATAACTTTCTCATACGTATAAATTTTATATTACAGTTTTTCATCATTATTCTCTGTTTCAATAACTTCTTCTTCTTTCGAAGCCGATACTTTTGCAACTGCCGCAATGGCATCATCCGCACGCAAATTAATCAACTTCACACCTTGCGTATTACGTCCCATAACCCTCAACGCGCTGACCTCCATACGGATTGTAAGCCCCGAACGATTGATAATCATCAGATTGTCCTCGTCCGTCACGTCCAATAAAGCAATCAGGCTGCCCGTTTTCTCTGTCATATTAATAGTTTTGACACCCTTGCCGCCACGGTTGGTAATGCGGTAATCCTCTATATTCGAGCGTTTTCCATAACCGTTCTCAGAAACCACCAAGATATCTGCCTTATCCGGCTCTACGCACACCATGCCAACAGCCTCGTCGTCTTCGTCCATCCAAATGCCGATTACTCCGGAAGCCGTACGTCCCATCGGGCGGACTTTGGATTCCGGGAAGCGGATAGCCCTCCCCGACTTCACGGCAATCATAATGTCATTCTCTCCGTTCGTCAGTTTGGCTTCCAACAACTGGTCGCCTTCCCGTATCGTAATGGCGTTCACACCATTCTGGCGCGGGCGCGAATAAGCCTCCAGCGTTGTTTTCTTAATAATGCCTTTCTTCGTGCACAATACGATATAATTGCTGTTGATGTAGTCTACATCTTTCAAATCCAGCAGATTAACGTATGCCTTCACCTTATCGCCCGGCTCTATGTTCAGCAGATTCTGAATGGCGCGACCCTTGGAGTGCTTCGTGCCTTCCGGAATCTCATACACCTTCAGCCAGAAGCATTTCCCCTTCTCTGTAAAGAACAGCATGGTGTTGTGCATGGTAGCCATAATCATGTGTTCCAGGAAATCCTCGTCGCGGGTCGCTGAACCCTTGGAACCCACACCGCCGCGGTTTTGCACCTTATATTCTGTCAGTGGGGTACGCTTGATGTAACCCATGTGCGAAATCGTGATGACCATCTCTTCGTCTGCATAGAAATCTTCCGGATTAAACTCCTCGGACGCATACACAATATCTGTGCGGCGGGCATCGCCATATTGCGCTTTCACTGCCAATAACTCATTTTTGATGATTTCCATCCGCAACTCTACATGTGCCAGAATGTCTTTCAAATGGGCAATCAACTTTTCGATTTCCTCATACTCTGCCCGCAATTTCTCCTGCTCCAGACCGGTCAATTGCCGCAAACGCATTTCAACAATGGCAGCAGCCTGCTTGTCCGTCAGGTTGAAACGCTCCATCAAACTGGCTTGTGCCTCCTGCGGGCTCTTCGAGCCGCGAATGATTCGAATCACCTCGTCAATGTTATCCGAAGCGATAATCAAACCTTCCAAAATATGCGCCCGTTCTTCTGCCTTGCGCAATTCAAACTGCGTGCGCCGTGTCACCACCTCATGGCGATGTTCCACGAAATATTTGATAATGTCTTTCAGGTTCAACAACTTCGGTCTTCCATGTACCAACGCCACGTTGTTCACACCGAAGGACGATTGCAAATCCGTATGTTTCAGCAACGTATTCAGCACCACATTAGAGATGGCATCCTTTTTAATGTCTATCACAATGCGCATGCCCTCACGGTCAGACTCATCGTTAATGTTGGAAATTCCCTCGATTTTCTTCTCGTTCACCAAGTTTGCAATGCGGGAAATCAAATCCGCCTTGTTCACCATATAAGGAATCTCGTGTACAATAATCCTCTCCCGTCCGCTGGGCGTCACTTCCACCGAAGTCTTCGAACGGATGACAATCCGCCCGCGCCCCGTCAGGTAAGCCTCCCGCACGCCGCTATATCCATAAATCGTGCCGCCTGTCGGGAAATCAGGCGCCTTGATAATCTTAATCAGTTCCTCGATATCAATGTCATTGTTGTCAATATAAGCGCAAATGGCATCCACCGCGTCGCCGATATTGTGCGGCGGCATATTGGTTGCCATGCCGACGGCGATACCCGAAGCGCCGTTCACCAACAAATAAGGAATCCGTGTCGGCAACACGCTCGGCTCTTTCAGCGAGCCGTCGAAGTTGTCCACCATATCCACCGTATCCTTGTCGATATCCACCAGCATATCCTCCGTAATCTTTGCCATACGGGCTTCCGTATAACGCATTGCGGCAGGACTGTCACCATCCACAGAGCCGAAATTGCCCTGTCCGTCTACCAGCGGATAACGTAAAGACCACTCTTGAGCCATGCGCACCATTGCCATATAAACCGAACTATCGCCGTGCGGGTGGTATTTACCGAGCACCTCGCCGACAATTCTCGCTGATTTCTTATATGGCTTTCCGGACGTCAATCCCAATTCATCCATGCCGAAGAGCACCCTCCGGTGCACCGGCTTCAATCCATCGCGCACATCCGGCAACGCCCGCGCTACAATCACCGACATCGAATAATCGATATACGACGATTTCATTTCCTCCTCTATGTTGATCTTAATAATTTTTTCTCCGCTGTTTTCCATCTACTATTAATTAAAATACTGTAATTCAAAACATTTTAGGATTGCACCCCTCCTTCTCCGCTCCCTCTCCTAAAAACTCCACAAATATAATGAAACTCGTTTACAATGCAAAAATTGCCTGCAGTTTTCCAACGTTTTTTTATTCATCGGGTATTTCAACCGTAAAAGTGTCGTATGCCAACTCCACACCCATAGGCAATTCCTTCGCCACCTCCGAAGCCAATCCCATCTGATGCCCAATGTGCGTCAGCCACGTCCGGCGCGGTTTCAGCCGCTCCACGACCGCCAGAGCCTCCCCCAGCGTGAAATGCGACAAATGCTCCTCCTTCCGCAAGGCATTCACTACCAGGTACTCCACCCCCTTCAACAACTCCATTGACGGCTCAGGTATTGTCTTGGCATCCGTAATATAGGCAAAATTGCCGATGCGGAAACCCAAAACCGGCATCTTGTAATGCAGCACCGGCACCGGCGTCACCCGTATGTCGTCAATGTAGAACGGTTCCTCCTCCACCACATGGTAATCAATTTCCGGCACGCCCGGATAACGGAATGCGGCAAAAGCATACGAAAAGTCTTTATACACCACATCCTTCGTTCCCCAATTCCCATATACGTCCACGCCCCCCTGCTTTACCCAATTGAAAGCGCGCACATCGTCCAAACCGCCCACATGGTCTTTGTGCCCGTGCGTCAGCAAAATCGCCCGGATATCCTTCACTTCCGCACGCAACATCTGGTAACGGAAATCCGGACCCGCGTCAATCACAATTTTCTTGCCTCGTATTTCCACTATTGCCGAGCACCTCAGCCGTTTGTCATGCTTGTCAGTCGACTTGCAAACCTCACAATCGCAAGCAATTACCGGAATCCCCTGCGACGTGCCGCTCCCTAAAATCGTTAATTTCATAGCTTCCATAAATTAATAAGGCAAAGATAACAACCTTTGGCGAAATGCCCTTATCTTTGGGCAAAAATTAATACATAAAATTCACTAAACAACCATGGGCACATTATATCTCATTCCGAACACCTTAGGCGACACGCCTATCGCGGCAGTCATCCCTTCTGAAGTGGTCAGCAAGATACTCGCATTGAAGGTTTTCGCTTCCGAGAATCCCAAGAACACCCGCCGTTTTCTCCGTCAGATAGACCGCACCCACCCCCTCAACGACTTGCAGTTCCTCGAACTCAACGAGCATTCCACTGACGCCGACCTCGATGCCTGCCTCAACGCCCTTGCCCAAAGCGATGTCGGCATCATTTCTGAAGCGGGCTGTCCCGGCATTGCCGACCCCGGCGCGCAACTGGTCGCTTTGGCGCATCGCCACGGCTATCCCGTCGTGCCACTCGTGGGTCCCTCGTCCATCCTGTTGGCGCTTATCGCCTCCGGCTTCAACGGGCAAAACTTTTCATTCAACGGCTACCTCCCTGTCAAGCCTGCCGAACGTGTCCGCGCCCTGCGCAATTATGAAAAACAATCCGCCATCGAATGCCGCACGCAAATATTCATCGAGACCCCCTACCGCAACCTGAAACTCTTTGAGCAAATGCTTCAAACGCTTCGTCCCGACACCCTGCTCTCCATCGCCTGCGACATCACCACCCCTGAGGAATACATCCGCACCTACCCCATTCGCGAATGGAAACGCCAGTCCCCGCCCATCGACCGGCGTCCGGCAATTTTCAGCATCTATGTCCCGCACCGTTGACTGCCTGCCGTTCTGCCCAGCTCCCCGTCAAATGCCACTCAAATCAAGGTCTGTTCAGGGGACACGTCCGGTTCACCGGTGGTTATTCCCCTGTCCTCGCCCGGTTTGGATGGGCGCAGGAAGAAGGAATCATGAAAGGAGAATGGAATGTGACACGGGAACAGACCGGTATCAGGGTGCGATTACAAACACAACAGGACGGCAATCCGCCGGTCAGTAATTCAACCCAAACCACCCATCGGAAAGTCTGAAATTAGAGAAAACACTAAAATTTGCACTCTGCAAGTGCAAAAATGAAAGAAATTTGCACTTGTCAAGTGCAAATTCAGGGATTATTCCGGTTTTTGGCAGAGGACGTAACGGGGATGGTAAGTGAGGGGGAAGATGCCATCACGGGCGAAAAGGCGGGTATAGCGGTCGGAGAAGGCTTGCAGCTTGCTGCGTGTCCAGAGGGTGCGGGAGGCAGAAGCATTGACGCCGGTGCGCTTGACGTGATGCAGGATTTGCACGGGGTCACTGAAATCCAGGCAGTAGCGGGCTTCTTCCGTATGTGCAATCCGAAAGTGCGGCGAAAGCATGGCGCGCAGTTCGTCGGCAGAAGGATAAGCCAAGCCCGTGCCTGCCACTTCGCGCAATTCGTGGCAATTGTCCTCGCCGAAGGTGCTGAATGCCAGCCAACCGCCGGGCTGAAGGCTGGTTGCCAGGCGGGCGAAAGTCTCCGCAGGACGCGCCAGCCATTGAAAAACGGAGGCGGAGATGACCAAATCGAACGCACCGGGGAGCGGCAGGGTCTCAATGTCCCCCACTAAACAACGCGCCGCCGGAACACGGCAACGTGCTGCTGCTTTGGCGCACATGCCTTCCACCAAGTCGTTCACCCACAGTTCGCTGCCTGCCCACAGTTGCAGAATCCGTTCAGTCAGCAAACCGGTACCACAGCCCACTTCCAGAATCTTGCGGGGAGGCTGCGTGACATAAGCCGCTGCCAGTTCTGCCAGGTGCGCCGCAATCTCGCGTTGCACGGAGGCATGTTCCTCGTAGCTCTCAATGCTTCGCCCGAAACGGCAAGCGACTTCCGCCTTGTCGATGTTCATAACGCCCATAATTCCTCCCAGTTTTGAAATCGGTAAAAGGGATAATGCCCGCCCGGTAATTCCACAATGCGTTTTGCTTTTCCTTGCCACCAATGCAATTGATTGGCTACGGGAAATATAACGTCGGCAGTGGAGACGATGGCTTTTTCCCACGGGAAAGCCTGCCGTGCAACTGCACTCTGTTCGCGAATGCGGGTCAGTTCTTCGCGCACGTCCTGCAAGCTGCGCCGGGACGGATGCGCCAAAAAGCGCTCCAACTCCTCTTGGTTGTCCAACATGCGGGCAAAGAACCGTTGCCTGCCCCGCTCGTCCATGCCGCGTTCTGTCAGCCCATAGACTTTGCACGGTATGCCATCCACGTCATCTACAGGGCGTTCCGTGCCATTGATTGCCATCGTCCGGCGGAGAGGCAGGTTCCACTGCGGCAAGACATTGGCGGCTGCCCATACGCCCATTGACCAAGCCATGGCATCCACCTCGTGGTAAGCCTTCCATTTTTCCACTTCGTCCGACGGCAATGCCAGCGTGCGGTAATCCGAGAGGATTGCCACGTCCGCTTCGCCTTGCAGGTGTGCCACCGCCTGCGCCTCCATGCCCCACCCGTTAAAAAAGAGAAGGAGCCGCCTTTTGTCACTTCCTTTTGTCCACTCTATCTGCATGATACGTCGTGTTATTCCAAGCATTCCAGGAAGTCAAACAAGCAATCGTAATCCTCCATGCCAATGGACGCATTCAGGGAGAAACGGATGCGCGCTTCGTTTTTCGGCACAGTGGGATACCTTACGGGCAGGGCGAAAAAGCCGTTGTCCTGCAACAGGTTTGCCATTTCCACGCAATCCTCGTTGGAGCCGCATATCATCGGGACGATGTGCGACGCGCCACGGGTCTCGAAACCCCTCCTTTCCAATACCTCCCGCAAGCGACGGGAAACGTCGTTGAGCTTCATCCTAAGGTCGTAGAAATCAGGCATCCGGTTTAGAATAAAGCGCGTCCATGCCACGTTTACGGGCGGCAATGCCGTGGTGAATATCAGGCTGCGCTGCGTGTTTATCAGATAATCGCGGAAAAGCCCGTCGCATGCCACAAAGGCGCCCATTGAGGCAAACGCCTTGCCGAAAGTGCCGACAATGAAGTCAATATCCTCAATGCAAGCCTGTTCCTCGCAACAGCCCAGCCCGTTTGTCCCGCGAACGCCCACGGCGTGCGCCTCGTCGACGTAGAGGAAGGCATCGAATTCTTTCTTGATTTCACACAATTGCTGCAAGTCTGCCACGTCGCCGTCCATGCTGAAAATAGATTCCGTGACGATAAACACATTGGCGTATTCCTCCCGGTGTTGCAACAGCAGGCTGCGGAGATGCTCGTAATCCAAGTGGCGGTAACGGAGCATCTGGGCTTCGCAGAGGCGTAAACCGTCAATGATGCTGGCATGCACCAACTTATCCGCAATGACCAAGTCGCCTTTGCGGCTCAACGCCGGCAAGATGCCGATGTTGGCATGATAGCCCGAATTGAAGACCAATGCCGATTCCTTGCCGTAAAGGTCGCTCAAATCGTCCTCCAGCATTTTGTAGTATTGGTGGTTGCCGGAGAGCAGACGGGAAGAAACTGCACTGTAGCCCAGAGCCATAGTGTCCGTTTCCCGGCGAAACTCCTCCGCAAGGCGGGGATTGCTCGAAAGTCCCAAATAGTCGTTGGACGAGAGATTCAGCATTTCTTTGCCGTCCACATGAATGAGAAAACCGTTGTTTTCGACATTCCGCAGGATACGGTAATTTCCTGCCTCCTTGATGGTATTCAGCTTCTTAATATAACGTTCCTTATCCATAATCGCTTTTCAATCAAATGGTTTGAACAATTTCCAAAAGGGCGCCCGTCAAGCGGCTCAGTTCTTCCGGCTGGATGACAAACGGGGGCATCAGGTAAACCAGCCGTCCGAAGGGACGCACCCAAATGCCTTTCTCGACAAATTGCGCCTGCAAAACGCCCATATTGACCGGTTCTTTCATTTCCAGAACGCCGATGGCACCCAGAACGCGCACATCGCAGACTTGCGGATAGTTTGCTGCCGGCGCAAGTTCTTCGCGCAATTGCCTTTCGATGCCGCCAATCATCCGCCCCAAATCGTAGCTTTTCAGCAACTCGATGGAAGCACAAGCCACGGCACATGCCAGCGGGTTGCCCATGAACGTAGGTCCGTGCATGAACACGTATGGATTCTCGGAACAAATGGTCGTAGCCACTTTGTCCGTTGCCATGACTGCCGCAAAACTCATATAGCCGCCCGTAATGGCTTTCCCGATGCACATGATGTCGGGCACAATCCCGGCATGCTCCACTGCCCAGAGTTTGCCCGTCCGCCCGAAGCCGGTGGCAATCTCGTCGCAAATCAGCAGGACGCCGTAGCGGTCACACAGGCGACGCACTTCTTTCAAGTAGTCGGCTGAATAGAACCACATGCCTCCGGCACCCTGGACAATGGGTTCAAGTATCACTGCAGCCATTTCATCGTGATGCGCTTCAAAACAGGCGCGTAACTCCTGAAAATCTTCTTCCGTGCAAGCTTCGCCGAAGCGTCGTTCCGGACGGTTAATAAAATATTGCACGGGCAGCACGCCACTGAAAATGCTGTGCATGCCGGTTACGGGGTCACATACAGACATGGCGTTCCAAGTGTCCCCGTGGTACCCCTTGGTAATGGTCATGAAATGCTGCTTCCGGGGATTGCCGGCGGCGTGCCAGTATTGGAGCGCCATTTTCATAGCGACCTCTACGGCAACGGAACCGGAGTCGCAGAAAAATATCTTGTTCATGCCTTTGGGAGCGATGCCCAGCACTTTTTCCGCCAGTTCCACCGCCGGACGATGCGTGAAGCCGCCGAACATCACATGCGACATCTCCGCAACTTGCCGCTGAATCGCTTCGTTCAACACCGGATGGTTATACCCGTGAATAACGCACCACCAGGAGGACATGCCGTCAATCAGGCGGCGACCGTCCTCCAATTCAATGTACACGCCTTCAGCCCGTTTCACCGGAAATACGGGCAGCGGGTCGAGAGTCGAAGTATAGGGATGCCAGATGTGCTCCCGGTCGTATCGTAAAATCTGTTCTGTCGTTTCCATAAATCAGTCTTTTTATTGTATCGTAAAGCCCAAGGCTTTCACTTTTTCCATGTCTTCTGCCACTTTTGAGCCTACCGTGGTCAGCAGGTCACCCACGATGGCGGCGTTGATGCCCGCACGGATGGCATCCTCCTCGATGTGCGCAATCAGCTTCCGTCCTCCGGCAAAGCGCAGGTAAGCGTCCGGATGGATAAAGCGGAAGACGGCAACCGTCGTCAGCACTTCCTCGTCCGTGAGCGGCGGCATGTGCTCCAGCGGCGTGCCGGGTATCGGGCTGAGGACGTTGATCGGTATGGAACGTATGCCCAAATCGCGCAACATCAACGCAAGGTCGATGCGGTCTTCCAGCGTCTCCCCCATGCCGATGATGCCTCCGGAACAGATCTCCATGCCTGCTTCCTGCGCGGCACGGATGGTGGCAACCTTCTCGTCTGTCGTGTGCGTCGTGCAAAGCGACGGGAAATAGCGCGCGGAAGTCTCCAGGTTGCAATGGTAACGCCGGATGCCTGCCTCCCGCAGCCGTTGCAATTGTTCCTTGCGG
Source organism: uncultured Odoribacter sp. (assembly GCA_944321145.1). Lineage (GTDB taxonomy): Bacteria > Bacteroidota > Bacteroidia > Bacteroidales > Marinifilaceae > Odoribacter. Next base: position 44,350 of record CALUKF010000019.1, read on the forward strand.
AGCAGCCCCATCGAGGCGCACAGGTGCAGGTCGGGGAACTGTTCCCCTATTTCCTTGGCATAATGGCATATCCGTTCCACATTCCTGTCCGAGAGGGTGCGCCCGCTGGTGACAAACGAGAATTTCCCCACCCCGTAGCGGCTGTTGGCAGCAGCCAGTTGCAGGCAAGTGCTTTCGTCCACCAGGTCATACTCCTCGATGTGGGTATGGAAATGGGCAGACTGCGCGCACCATTTGCAATTTTCCGAGCACTTGCCCGAACGGGCGTTGATGATGGAACAGGTGTCGAACCCCCGTCCCACGCGCCGGTCGCGGATTTCGCCCGCAGCGCGGTACAAACCTTGCTTATCCCCGTCTCTTGCCAGCAACAATGCCTCTTCGCGGGACACCTGCCCGCCGGCAAGTACTTTCTCTTTTAATTCCTCTATCATATCTTCTATCCATTAAAAAAGGATATACCGCCCGAAGAGCAATATATCCTTTTGGCTTAAACACGTATCTTATTTATCGCCGGACACACCTCTCCCACCTTCCGCTGCACACAGCCTGCCGCAACCTCTTTGCAGGCAACGGCGACAGCCATTTCCGACTCGTTGTCCCTATTGACTATCACTCCTTTCAAGGCGGATTTCAGCAAGGCAGTCCCGCAAATGTGAAGGGCGAGGGGTGATATCCTCACTTCCTTCCCCAGTCCTGCAAAGACAGCATACCCTTTCCGGCTCCATGCCGAGAAATACAGGCAGCAACGCTTGAATAAAATCCGCTTTTTCATCTTACTTTTGTCCTAATTTTTCCCGAATGGCACGTGAAGCCTCTTCATATCCCGGCTTGTCGAGCAAGGCAAACATGTTGTTCTTGTAAGCCTCCACTCCCGGCTGGTCGAAAGGATTCACCTGGAGCAAATTGCCCGAAACGCCACACGCAAACTCAAAGAAATAAATCAATTCCCCGATGTAAAAAGCGTTCAGGACGGGAATAATGACCTGCATATTAGGCACTCCGCCGTCCACATGTGCCAGCCGCGTGCCCAGTTCCGCCATTTTGTTCACCTCGTCTACCCGCTTTCCGGCAAGGAAATTCAGTTTGTCGAGGTTGGCATCATCGTGTGGAATGACCACTTTGTAGTCTGCATTTTCCACCGTGATGACCGTCTCCATCAGCATCCGCCTGCCGTCCTGGATATACTGCCCCATGGAATGCAAGTCGGTCGTGAAGTCGACGCCCGCCGGGAAAATGCCTTTGTGCTCCTTCCCCTCGCTCTCTCCGTAAAGCTGCTTCCACCATTCGGTCATGTAATGCAACTTCGGATGGAAGTTTGCCAGCAACTCCACCACATAGCCCTTGCGGTACAAAGCAATGCGCGACATCGCATATTCCACTGCCCGGTTTCTCGCGCCTTCCATGCACAGGGCACGCATCTCCACAGCTCCGGCAACCAATTCGCGGATGTTAAACCCGGCAACCGCTATCGGGAGCAGCCCTACCGGCGTGAGCACCGAGAACCTGCCGCCCACATTGTCCGGGATGACGAAGGTTTTGTAGCCTTCCTGGTCGGCAAGCGTGCGCAGGGCGCCTTTGCTCGCGTCCGTGATGGCAACTATGCGCCGGCACGCTTCTTCGCGCCCCACCTTGCGTTCCAGCAACTCGCGGAGCAGGCGGAAAGCAATGGCAGGCTCTGTTGTCGTTCCCGATTTGGAAATGACACAGATACCGAATTCCTTGTCAGCCAGAAATTCTTCCAGCTCATGGTAATAGTCCTCGCTGATGTTATGCCCGGCGAAAATCACTTGCATGGCTGCCGGGTCGTAAGCATGGAAACTATTGGAAAGTGCCTCGATGACTGCCCGCGCCCCCAAGTACGAACCGCCGATGCCGATGACTACCAACACCTGCGTGCGGGCACGCAAGGCTGCTGCAGTTTCTTCTATCTCGTCCAAGTCCTTCTCCGTAATCTGGAGCGGCAAATCCAGCCAGCCCAAAAAATCATTGCCGGGGCAAGTGCCTGCCCGTAATGCCTTGTAAGCCTCCTCGGCTTGGGGATACAACGACTCCACTTCGCCTTCGCCAATGAAGCCTGAAATCTTGCTGCAATCTAATCTGAGATGCTCTTTCGTCATTGATTTTTCCATAACTCAATATATTAATCCGTTCATTTTCAATCCTTCTTATTCCTGCTGTTCAGCTTCTTCAGGCAGACGGAAGCCAGTCCGCCGAGGCTCGTCTCGCGGTATTTCGCCTGCATGTCCAGCCCCGTCTCCACCATGGTCTTCACCACTTCGTCGAACGACACCATGTGCTGCCCGTCTGAATAAAGGGCATAGAGGGCGGCTTCCCGCGCCTTTTGCGCTACGAAAGCGTTCCGTTCGATGCAGGGAATCTGCACATAGCCCAGCACCGGGTCGCACGTCAGCCCCAAATTGTGCTCGAAGCCCATCTCTGCGGCATACTCGATTTGCCGCGGCGTGCCGCCCCAAATCTGCGTCGCTGCCCCGGCTGCCATTGCGCAAGCCGTCCCCAGCTCCCCCTGGCATCCCACTTCCGCGCCCGATATCGAACCGTTGCTCTTCACAATGTTACCAATCAGCCCCGCTGTCATCAACCCGCGAATGATGCGGTAATCCGGCATCTTCTGGTCATGTTTCATAAAATACATCACCGCCGGCACCACTCCCGACGCGCCGCACGTGGGAGCCGTCACCACGCATCCCCCGCCCGCATTCTCCTCCGACACCGCCAACGCTGCTGCAAACAGCATGCCCATCGGGCGCGAAGACCCCACTGACTGCATGGCTTTGATGTTATAGGAACTTGCCTTCCGCGCTAATTTCAATGCGCCGGGCAACACCCCTTCGGTTGTCAGTCCCCGCTCCACCGACTCCTGCATCCGCTGCCACACTTCCTCCAAATAAGGATAGAGCGACTTCCCCTCGTATTTCTCCACATAATCGACAAAGGTACAACCCTCCTCAATGCACCAATTCATCACCTCCGCCATGGTCGTATGGGGATAGACCTCCCCGCCGTCGAAAGTGCCGATTTCATCCCAAAGGGCACCCCCTCCAATGCTGTACACCGTCCAACTGTCCACCAGCTTCCCGCCATCGAATGCCTCGAAAAGCATCCCGTTCGGATGCTTGGGCAACGTCACGTCCGGTTGCCACACGATTTCCGTGCGTTCCGGGTGCGTCATGACCTTCAGGATGGCGGCATCTGTCCCGTGCCCCTTGCCCGTCAATGCCAGGCTCCCGTAGAGCGTCACGCGCACACGCTCCGCCTCGCCATGCTTTTCATTAAAGAACTTGGCGGCGCGGCTGGGACCCATTGTATGGCTCGACGAAGGTCCGTAACCAATATTATATATTTCACGAATAGATTTCATCACATTTCGTTTTATAAGCGTCCGGCAGCATTTCCCCGCGTCGTTTGAAAAAGAAAATAGCAGGCCTGTAAGCCGGGTTCTGTACCTTGCGGTTTCTATCATTTATCTACGCCGCGAATCACTCCGCGGCTCCAGCGGCCTACCCCCCGGCATTGGTCGGGCAAACCAATGACGCCGGTATACATGGCCTTGCAACTCGTGAGAGGTACGGCTGCCACAGTCACCTGCGGCACCGGTGGGCTCTTGCCCCGCCTTTTCACCCTTGCTCCGAGGAAAAAAAAACAAAACCTCGAAGCGGTCATTCTCTGTTACCTTTCCTGCATCCTCGCGGACGCCTTCCCGTTAGGAAGCACGATGCCCTGCGTTGCCCGGACTTTCCTCTTTCCCTTGCGGGACAGCGATAGAACAGCCTGCTATTTGTCAAAGAACGTTCGATTTGCTGCCGTTTTTCGCAAATCCTTTGTAATTTTGTCCTGCAAAAGTACGATAAAAACCGGATAAATGGCAACATGTAGGGCGATAATATTTATTGTGGCGGCACTATTCTTCGGCGCCGTTGCCGCGAAGGCACAGGACAACCGCGTCGCGCGGGCAGTCGTCCTCCGAGGCGACACCCTGCCCCATTTCGACCTTGGTGAGGCTCAAGCCTTTCCTTCCGCCCGCCATGCTGCCCGCTACTACCGCCAGGAGCGGCGCAATGTCCGCCTCGAATACAACGTCCGCAAGGTCTATCCCTATGCCCGCATCGCCGCTGCCAAAATTAGTGAAATCGAAGCCAAACTCGCCCAAACATCCAAAGAATCCGAGCGACGCCAAATCATCAAGGACGAATATTCCCAGCTGATGAAGACATTCAAAGCCCCCCTCATGCGCCTGACCATCACCCAAGGACGCATACTCATCCGTTTGATATACCGGGAAACCAACAACACGTCCTTTTCCCATATCCGGGAATACCGCGGCGCTGTCAATGCCTATTTCTGGCAATCCATCGCCCTCCTCTTCGGCCACAACCTGAAAGCCGGTTATGACCCCCGTGGCGAAGATGCCGAAATCGAAGCCATAGTCCGCCGCATCGAGCGCGAGAATGCCCCCCTCCCCGCTCCCCGGTAGCCCCTCCCGCCGGGCGTCCCCCCCACAAACCACCCGCCGCCTCCCC
>CALUKF010000020.1 GCA_944321145.1 uncultured Odoribacter sp.
AACACCCGCGCCCGAAACGCCGGCGACACTCTCTTCATACCCGCCGGCAGTACCTTCATTGACACTGGAAACATCTATTTTCCACCCCTTTTTCTCACAAAACTTCGTGTACATCCGGAAAAGGTCGCCGGCAAACAGGCAGGCTTCGTCGCCGCCCGTCCCGCCACGGATTTCAAGGATGGCATTCTTGCTATCTTCCGGGTCGGCAGGAATGAGCAACATCTTGATATCCTGTTCCATTTGAGGCAACCGCTCGGTCAATTCCGCCACCTCGGCTTCCGCCATTTCCCGCAATTCCTTGTCCTCTTCCGTCGCAAGGATTTCGCGCGACTCGTCCAACGCCCGCAACGCCGCCTTGTACTTGTCGCCCGCCGTGATGATTTCCTCCAAGTCCTTGTATTCCTTGGTCAAACGCACATAGCGCTTCATGTCCTGAATCACCTCCGGGTCGGTAATCAACTGCCCGATTTCCTTAAACCGGATATAAAACGTCTCTAATTTCTCTAATAATGAATGATCCATCTGCTCTCGTCTAATATTCCCCGCAAAAGTAATGAAAAATTGCTATATAATTTTCCCTTTATGCCGAACAAGGCAAATTCTTTCCATCACCCGGCAACGCGCCCGGTTTCCGGTCTATAGTCCCTCTATACCTCCCCCAGTAATTCTCCGCTGCTTCCCCAAACCTTCCCCCTCCCGGAAGACGGGAGATATAGCCGTTAGATACGGACAGGAAGTAGGGTGGCGGCGGGCAGGCAAAGGGAGATAGGTGTAAAATTTATAGCGAAGGAATTCCGGGGGTGGGTGTTGGGTTTTTCGGGGAAATGTGTTACTTTCGCGCGAAAATTAAATGGGTTATGAGAAAGTGTATTGCATTTTTGTTGTTGATGCTGGCGGCTGGCGGGACGGCGTGGGGGAAGGGGGAGAAGACGCGGCTGGTGGTAGGTATTACGGTGAATCATTTTTATCCGGAATGGCTGGAGATGTATGGGTACGGGTTGTTGGATAAGGGGTTGAAGCGGATTATGGGGGGAGGGGGAAGCGTTGCGGATTATGGTTATATGTATTCGCAGACGGGGGTCGACCAGGCGACGATTTATACGGGCGCAGTGCCGGCGGAGCATGGGATTGTGGCGCATGAGTGGTATGACCGTTTGAGGGGAGGGAGGCAGAATGATGTGGCGGACAAGGAGTTCCGGTTGATTGGCGAGGAGGGCGAGGGGGTGTCGCCTAACGGGATGCAGGCGTTGACGTTGGGGTGTGTGATGAAGATGAATAATGCGTTTGCGAAGGTGTATAGCATCGGGGCGAATGCGGAGGAGGCTGTGCTGGGGGGCGGGAGTTGTGCCAATCTGGCGTTGTGGCTGAGCGACAAGACGGGGAAGTGGGTGTCTTCGAGTTTTTATGCCGATTCGTTGCCGGGGTGGCTGGGGGCGTATAACGCGAAGGTGGAGTCTGACCATTTTATCCGCCGGGGGTGGATGCCTTTGGAGGATGAGGAGGGGAATTTGGTTGCCCTGAAGTTGAAGAGCAAGGTGGGGATGAAGGAGGGGTTTTATTATGATTTGATTCAGGCGAAACGGAAGTATGAGACGTACCGGATATTGAAGGCGACGCCTTATGTGAATACGATGGTGGCGGATTTGGCTGGGGAGCTTGTGCGGCAGGAGCAGTTGGGGCGGGATAATGACACGGATTTGTTGGCTTTGAATTTCTCGTGCCTGGATTATATGAACCGGGATTATGATGTCCGTTCCAAGGAGTTCCAGGATGTGGTGATGCGCCTGGACAAGGATGTGGAGCGTTTGCTGGCGGTGCTGGACGAGAAGGTGGGGGAGGGCAATTATACGGTGTTCCTGACTTTTGCGGAGGCGCGGGAGTTGCTGCCGGAGGATTTGCAGAAGGTGCGCGTGCCTTCGGGGTATTTCAGTATTTTCAAGGCGGTGGCGTTGATGAAGTCTTTTTTGGGGCTGCTGTATGGGGAGGGGGATTGGATTTTGGATTACGACGCTTCGCAGATTTATCTTGACCGGGCTTTGTTGGAGAAGCATAAAATCCCGTTGCAGGAGATGCAGGACAAGGTGGCGGATTTTCTGGTGGAATTTGAGGGGGTGGCGCGGGTTGTGACTGCCCATGCGCTGACGCACAATGCTTCGGCGGCGGGGACGGGTGTTTTGTTCCAGCATGCTTTTTCGCAGAAGAGGAGCGGGGATGTGTTGTATTCCTTGCAGCCGATGTGGGCGGCGGAGTTGAAAGACCGGGAGGATTATTATGCGCGTTACAGCAAACGCCGCCGGGTGCCCCTGTATGTTTACGGGGCGGGCGCTGCGGGGCTTTTGCCTGCGGAGTGCCCGATGACGGCATTGCTGCCGGCGTTGTGCCGGCTGTTGCAAGTGCCTGTGCCTTATACGATAGGGGAGTGAACCGCCCGCCGTTTTATTGGGGGTGGTTCCGTTCGTATTTGATTTTTTTGATGCGGCGGTTGTCGACTTCCAAGATGGTGAATTTGTGTTCTTTGTAGGTGACCACTTCGCTCTTTTTGGGCAGTTCGCCTTTGATTTCGAGGATTAGCCCGGCGAGGGTGTCGGCTTCGCCTTCGATGTTTTTGAAGCTGTCGGGGTCGGCGTCTATGATTTTCAGGAAGTCGTTGAGCAGGGTGCTGCCTTCGAAGATGTAGGCGTTGTTTTTCAGTCGGATGAAGCTTTCTTCTTTTTCGTCGTATTCGTCGTTGATTTCGCCGACGATTTCTTCGAGGATGTCTTCCATGGTGACGATGCCCGAGGTGCCGCCATATTCATCGACGACTATTGCCATGTGTACTTTCTTGACTTGGAACTCTTCGAGGAGGTCGTCAATCTTTTTGGTTTCCGGGACGAAATATGCCGGGCGGATGAGGTTTTGCCATTGGAAATTGCCCGATTCCTGGAGGTAAGCCAAGAGGTCTTTCACGTAGAGGATGCCTTCGATGGAGTCCAGGTCTTCGCGGAAGACGGGCATGCGGGAGTAACCGGATTGGATGACGGTGTTTTTGATGGTTTCAAAATCGTCCTCGATGTCGAGGGCGATGATGTTGATGCGCGGCTGGATGATGTCTATCGCGCTGATGTTGCTGAAGCGGACGATGCCTTCGAGCATGCCTTTTTCTTCGTGCAGTTCTTCGTCTTCGGTGTATTCCAATGCTTTGGATAGTTGTTCCATGGACAGCCCGCTTTTGGCGGCATTGCCGGCGGATGCTTTCTGCATGAGGCTGGACAGGGGGCGGAGCAGCCATGTCAGGCACAGGAGGGGTTTTGCTTCCCACAGGGCGATTTTTTCCTGCATGCGGATGGGGCATATCCGGGGGATGAGTTCCCCGAATGCCCAGATGAGCAGCCCGGAAAGCAGGAGCAGCCCCAGAAAGGAGGCAAAGGGATATTGGGTGAAGTGGAAGATGCCGTAGAGCCAGTAGCTGCAAATGACGGCAATGCCTGTGCGGATGAAAATGCTGGCAGCCCGGAGGGTGTAGGATAGCCGGTCGGGGCTTTTCAAGAGGCGGAGCAGGCTGTTTTTCCCTTCTTCTTTGAATTTGTCCAATTGGTTTTGGTTGAAGGAGAAATAGGCTCGTTTTGCCATGGATATTCCTATCGCGCATAGCAATAGAAAGACAAGGATGATAAGAAGTGTGATGTCGGCAGTGTCGAAAGTTGTGCGGAATATGTACTGTGCCGCGTCGTAAGTGTCTGTTTCCAAAATTTCCAAAATTAGTTGAACATATAGAGCTTAAAGGCTAAAGTCTGAAAGCACCATGCAAATGTAATACATAATTTATATATAACCTACTTTTCGGCTTTCTTTCTTTTGCCTTTAGCTTTTTTGCCGGGACGGGGTCAGAACGGAAGGTCGTCGGGGTCGTCCATGGGCATGGGGTTTGCCGGCTGGGCAGGCGGAACGGGAGGAACGGGCGGGGTGTAGGTGCCGGAACTCCTTGTGCCGGTGTCGCCGTCAGCCCGTGAGAGCATTTGCATGTTGTCGGCATAAATTTCGGTCGTGTAGCGCTTCACGCCGTTTTGGTCGTCCCAGCTGCGGGTGCGGATTCGCCCTTCGATGTAGAGGCGCATGCCTTTTTTGACGTATTTTTCGACCACTTCTGCCAAGCCTCTCCACAAAACGATGTTGTGCCATTCGGTTTGTTCGACGTTCTCGCCGTTTCTGTTTTTATACCTTTCAGAGGTTGCCAGGCGTAAATTTGCGACAGGTATGCCTCCATCGAGGTACCTCACTTCGGGATCTGCTCCCACGTTTCCAATCAAGATGACTTTGTTTACCATAATATTTAAATTTGTCGCCGCATAGTCTCCTTTTGACGGCGTGTTTTCGTGAGAGCGAAGTTAAGAAAAAAAATTGGAATAGAAAAAAATGACAAAAATCCCTCTGATTTTTTCATAGTTGCGAGAAAAGCCTTATATTTGCAGACTGAAAATGAAGACAGAAAAATATATTGTTGACTATTAAATAATTAAAGAAAGATGACAAAAGCGGATATTGTTAGCGAGATTTCGAGGACGACCGGAATCGAAAAAGTAGCAGTTCAGGCTACTGTAGAAGCTTTTATGGAGTCAATCAAGAACTCTGTAATTGATGGCAAAAATGTTTATTTGAGAGGCTTCGGTAGCTTCGTAGTGAAGAAAAGAGCTGAAAAGACGGCTCGTAACATCTCCAAGAATGTTACGATCAAGATTCCGGCACACAACATTCCTTCGTTCAAGCCTTCCAAGAGTTTTGTCAACGAAGTAAAGGATAAAGTTAAAAAATAAGAAAGGAGGACGTCATGCCAAGTGGAAAGAAAAGAAAGAGACACAAGATGGCGACTCACAAACGTAAAAAGAGACTGAGAAAGAATCGTCATAAGAAGAAATAATTCGAAACGTTTGTGACAGAGATATAAACCTAAAGGCGCATACGTCTTTAGGTTTATTTAATTAAGAAAAGAAGGACTGAATGGAGATATTAAAACGCTGATATAATAGTGAGTAGTGAATTAGTAATAGATGTAAGGGCGGATGAAATCATCATTGCTTTGCTCCGGGAAAAGAAATTGGTGGAATTGACCAAGGAGAAGACGAGCATGCAATTTGCCGTGGGTGACATATATTTGGGTAAAGTAAAGAAAATCATGCCGGGACTGAACGCCGCGTTCGTCAATGTCGGGTATGAGAAAGACGCGTTTTTGCATTATTTGGACTTGAGTCCGCAATTCCATTCATTAGACAGTTATATTAAACAATGTATTGCCCGGCGGGGCATGCCGGTCTCTAAGTTGAAATTGGAGCCGGAAATTGCCAAGAGCGGAAAAATCTCCGATGTGCTGGCTGTCGGGCAATGGGTGGCAGTCCAAGTGGCCAAAGAGCCTATTTCGACCAAGGGACCCCGCCTGACTTCTGAATTGAGCATTGCGGGGAGGAACATGGTGCTGATGCCTTTCACGGATAAAGTGTCTGTCTCCCAGAAAATCAAGTCGCCCGAGGAAAGAAAGCGGTTGAAACGCTTGATTGAAAGCATAAAACCGAAAAACTACGGAGTGATTGTGCGCACGGTGGCAGAAGGCAAGAAAGTGGCGACTTTTGATGCTGAACTGAAAGAATTGGTGGCACGCTTTGAAACGGCGTTCAAGCATATCCGCGAAATGGAGCCTCCCAAATTGATACTGGGGGAAATTGACCGCACGAGCGCCATCCTGCGCGACATTCTGAACCCTTCGTTTGAAAATATTTATGTCAACGACATCACCCTGACTAAGGAAATCCGCCACTTCCTGAGCACGATTGCTCCGGAAAAGCAGGATATCGTGAAATATGTTTCGCCGGAGATTCCGATTTTAGACCACTTCGGTGTGGACAAGCAAATCAAGTCTTCCTTGGGCAAAACGGTGTCTTTCAAGAACGGGGCTTACCTGATTATCGAGCATACGGAAGCATTCCATGTCATTGACGTCAATAGCGGCAACCGCACGAAGTTGGGCGATGACCAGGAAACCAATGCGTTGGAGGTTAATTTGGCAGCTGCGGAAGAAGTTGCCCGCCAATTGCAACTTCGGGACATGGGGGGCATTATTGTCATCGACTTTATTGACATGACGAAAGCGGAACACCGCCAGCAATTGTTCGATAAAATGAAGGAGTGCATGGAAATCGACCGGGCGAAGCACACCATCTTGCCGTTGAGCAAGTTCGGGCTGATGCAAATTACCCGCCAGCGCGTGCGTCCGGAGATGACCGTCAATACAATGGAAGTCTGCCCGGTGTGCCATGGCACGGGCAAGGCGGAGGCAGCCATCCTGATTATAGACAAAATCGAGGAAGACCTGGAATATTATGCCCGCGAGAAGAAGCAGAAAACCATGGTTTTGAAAGTGCATCCTTTTATCGGAGCTTATTTGAGGCAGGGGATTTTTTCCCTCTACCGGAAATGGAAGTGGCGGTTTCATGTGGCGTTGAGGCTGATTTCGGTGCCCTCGTATTATATATATGAATACCATTTTTATGACAAGTACAACAGGGAGCTGGAACCTTGAGAGTTGGCTTCCTGTGCCATCTTAAAGAAACTTGAAAAACGATTGCAACGCCATTAATTATATGTTAAACTTGTTTTTACGCTTATTGTAGAAAAGAAATAATGGTACTTTTGCAGAGGAATATTAATAACAACAACGAATTCACGAAGTAGATTTATGAAAAAAGGACTTTTTACTTTTTTGTTGACTTTCATCGTGGGTATCTTTGCGGTTTCCGCACAAGTGCAAAACCCCACGAATTGGTCGTATTCCCAGAAAGATTTAGGGAATAATGAATACGAACTTACGCTCAAGGCGACAATAGAGCCGGGGTGGCATATTTATTCTATGTATACGCCCGACGGCGGTCCGATGAAGACGACTCTGGCATTCGAGGATGCCGGGAAAGGAGTGGAATTGCTGGGCACTGCCATTGAAAATGAGCCGAAAAAAGAAATGGACCCGATTTTCGGGGTGGAAGTATGGTCGTTTGAAAATGAGTATGTCATTACCCAAAAAGTGCGGGTGACCGATGCTGCCATCGCTTCTGTAAAAGGTACGCTGGAGTTCCAAGTATGCCGTGAGGGACAATGTGTTATGTTCGATGATGAATTTGATATCAAAGTCGGAAAACCTGCGCCTGCCAAAGAGAACGTGGCAGCTGCTCCTGTTGACAAGGAGGCACAAAAGGACGATTCCCTTTGGGGCTTCTTCTGGGCAGCTTTCATTGCCGGTCTGGCAGCTGTTGTGATGCCTTGTGTATTCCCGATGATTCCGATGACGGTGTCGTTCTTTATGCACGGAGATGAGAATAAGGCAAAAGCGAAATCCAAAGCACTGTTCTTCTCTTTTTCAATCATTGCTATTTACACCGGTCTGGGTGTGATTATCTCTGTCCTTTTAGGTCCGGATTTCATCAATTGGTTGAGTACGAACTGGATTCCTAACCTCTTCTTCTTTATCATCTTTATGATATTTGCCGCATCGTTCTTCGGTGCATTCGAGATTGTGTTGCCTTCTTGGTTGGTGAACAAATCCGACAAGCAAGCGGATAAAGGCGGTTATATCGGTGCCTTCTTCATGGCATTTACGTTGGTATTGGTGTCTTTCTCTTGTACGGCGCCGATTGTGGGTACTGTATTGGTAGAAGCTGCCCGTGGTTCTGTGTTGCGTCCGATAATCGGTATGTTGGGCTTTTCCATCGCTGTGGCTTTGCCATTCGGATTCTTCGCTTTCTTCCCGTCCAAGTTGAGCAATCTGCCGAAATCAGGTGGTTGGTTGAACTCAGTGAAGGTGGTATTGGGCTTTATAGAAGTTGCCCTCGGTTTCAAATTCCTCATGGTGGCAGACCAGACTTACCACTGGGGCTTGCTCGACCGTGAAGTGTACATCGCCATCTGGATTGCCGTGTTCACGCTGATGGGCATCTATCTGATGGGCAAAATCAAATTTAAGAATGACAGCGACCTGCACCACATTGGCGTATTCCGTCTGGCATTGATTATCACGACATTCTCTTTTGTGATATACTTGATTCCGGGTATGTTCGGTGCTCCGTTGAAAGCGCTGGCAGGTTATTTGCCTCCGCAGGAGTCCATTGACTTCGACATCAACCGCATCGTGCGTGAGAATGTGAAGCAGGTATCTGTGAGCGGTACGACCACAACGACGACTTCCACGAAGCCTGCAGCCTGTGAGGAAGCCAAATACACCGAATTCCTCCACTTGCCCCACGGCTTGGATGGATACTTCGATTACGACCAGGCATTGCGTTGCGCACAGGCGCAGAACAAGCCGCTTTTCATTGACTTCACGGGACACGGCTGCGTGAATTGCCGCGAGATGGAGCAAGCTGTATGGTCTGACCCGCGCGTGCTTGAAATCCTGCGCAACGACTATGTGGTAGTTGCCCTCTATGTGGACGACAAGACTACTCTTCCCGAAGAGGAATGGTACGTGTCTGAATACGACGGCAAGAAGAAGAAAACCCTGGGCAAGAAGAACGCCGATTTCCAAATCAAGAAATTCGAGTCCAATGCCCAGCCCAACTACATTCTCCTTGACAGCCGGGGCGGTAATGACGACAACCTCCAGCAGCACGTGCTCGCGCCTGCCCGGGGACACAACCTCGACCGCGATGCTTTCGTTGAATTCCTGAAACAAGGCTTGGAGGAATACCAAAAGCGCGGGAAATGACAGTAGGTCATGTAATAAACTCTAAATAATTGCGAAGGGCTGCGCCATCTGGTGCAGCCCTTCTTTTTTCTCTTTTTGTGTCCTCTGCCTTCTTTCGTTAATTGCTAATCGTTCATCTTTCATCCTTCCACGTGGAAATGCGCTGACGGTGAATAAGCCGTGCCGTCCTCTCGCGCGAAATAGAGGTACACGTGTGCGCCCCCTGCTTTCGCCGTGTCGAGAGCGAACACCCCTTGCCCTTCTCCCCGCGTCCCGCTCACCTCTGTTGCCGTGTGCAACGCCAGCAGGTTGTTGTCGTATAGTACGCCTGCCTGCAACTTGTCCGTCCCTGCCGCCGTCGCCATCTCCCGTTCCTCCGCCCACGTTGCCCGGAACTGTCCCCCGCCCAACGCTTCCACTGCCATCTCCCTCGGCAGGAGCAGTGTCCCTGCCGTGAACTGGAACAGCTCCGGCGCTGCCATCTTCCCCTCCGCGTTCAGGCACCCGCAATTCGTCGAATGGAACAGGTTGTGCGCCATTTTCCCCTCCTCCCGCGCTGCCAGCCTCCAGATGTCCGGCGACACTTTCCGCCGGTAAATGCTGTACAACTGCTGGATTGCCCGAAATCTCCGGTTAATGCCCTTCACCGTCGCACTGGCATTCTCCTTCTCTTTTTCCGTCCTTTTCCTCGGCGCATTCCGCGCGTACAGCTTTCCGTTCATCTCATAGTACACCACCCCGTTCATCATCCCGCTGAATCCTTTCCCGAAATCAGTCACTTTCATATTTTCCTTCCTCCCTTTTCTAAAGTTTAACTCCTTCTATTGTTTGGCTTTTACCCTTTCTTCCGTGCCATTCTTTTCCTTCGTCCCCGCACCTTTTCCTTTCCCTGCCGGGGTGTAAGTCTATGGTAAACGGCGTGTAAGCGGCATCTAACCATACGACAAAATTAAACTTTAATATGCTTAAAACAAAACTTTCAATTAAAAAACTAAGTCGAAACTAAGCTAAAACTAAGTTTAAATTAAGTTGAAGTTTACATTTGCATGCCTTTTGCACGCAGTTTACCATAGAGATGTTCCCTCCTATTTGCCAAATGCCGAATTAAAAAATTTCCTCCAAAGCAGCGAGTTCCCAAGCGCGGTAGGTCACGGCGATGCGATGCAGCGTTGTGTTGCCCTTGGCAGCTTCGTATTTTGCGTCGGTGGCATATTGCTGCAATTGGGTACGGGCTTCCGCCATTTTGCCTGCCACTGCATCGTCAGAGGCATTGTGGGGTAAATATTTGAATTCCACAATGTAGCAATGCCGCATCTCTGGGTGGTGCAAGAAATTCGGTGACATCCACAGGTCGCTGAACCCTTTTCCCATTTCTTGTTCCGGGAAAATTACAAAGAAATTCGTCAGGCTCAAATATACCAAAAGGTGAGCGCAATACAAAAATTGCTTGTGGTTTTTTGAATTCATTAGATGGCTTGCTACAAAAGTTCGATGGATGTGGTTGTTCTCATGGCTTTTTGTGATTTAATTGTTGTTAGAGATATGTTTATGGCTCTGTATCTTTTTGTTTCGTTTCCATTGGGATGAGGGAGGGGGCGGCGGGGGCGTGGCGGGCGTGGTTGGCGAGGACGACGGCGCGGGAGGAGTTGGCGTAGCAGTAGGTACAGAGGTGGGGGCAGGTGTTGTACATGCCGATGTCTTTGCTGGCGATGCAGCCGCAAGCGGGGCGTTGGCCTTTGTCTTTGAGTTTTTTGCTGGCGGGAAGGAGGGGGACGGGGTCGTCGAAGAGGGTAGGTTCGGGGAGCTTGCCGGTGCGGAGGTAGTGGACGAGGGGGCGGTCGTCGTGCCAGAGGCGTTCGATGAGGTCGCCGTCGATGCAGCGGTTGTGGGCGATGGCGTATTTGTCGAGGTCGATGCCTTCGGCGCAGGTGGCGAGGGTGAGGTCCCAGCCGGCATTGTGCCAGGCGTCGCGGCATTTGGCGAGCCCTTCGGCGAGCGCGATGCGTTGGGTTTCGGAGGGTTCGGCGGAAGCGATGTTTTCGGGGGTGAAGCAGGCGGTTTCGCGGAGGAGGTTTTGCTGGACTTTGCGATAGGCGCGGACGTCGACGAAGCTGAATACGAGCTTGTCGGTGCAGCCTTTGAGGCGGTTGCCGATGCGCCAGATGCGGGTGAGGAGGTCGCGGGGCGTGAGCCGGGGGGTGAGGATGAGGGGGTCGAAACGCCAGATGACGCGCTCTTTGCCGAGGAGGGCGGAGAGGCGGCGGAAGGTGTCGATGCGTTCGGCGAGGGGCGGGACGTTGGGCTCGAAGCCTTCCGGTTCGTAGTCGTTGAGGGTGAACTGGAAGTAGTAGTGGATGCCGCGGCGGTCGAGCTCGGGGAGGTGGGGGATGAGGGGTGCAGGGTTTTTAGTCCAGAATACGATGGCTTTGACGCGCTCGAAGTTGACGTACATGGTTTTCTGGTTGAAGGGGTTGCGCCAGAGGGCGTAGCCTGCGTTGAGGCGGTTCATGAACCATTCGGCGTAGAATGCCGGGATGTCCGTGGAACGGCTGGCGGAGAGGATGACGGGGGCGATTTCGGAAGGTTTGGTGGTTTCCATGGTGTCGGGTTTTATTTTTCAACTTTTGCAGTGCAAATGTATAAAAGTAAAACAGGAATAGAGCAGTTGCCCTATTCCTGTTTTGAAGTTGTTCGAATATGTCGGTCTATTGGTAGAATGTTGATTTTGAGATTTCTTTTTTTAGACCAATCATTTCCATTGACTTTCGCACGACTTCTTCGGTGCAGTGCTCGGCGTATGGAGATATGACTACCTTTTCTATTAAAGCGTTTGTGTCTATTGGAAAATCGTGCCCTGCAGGTCTATCTGCACTGAAACTTTCGTCATCGGGGTACAAGAGCCGCGCTTCTTGTTCTTGTTGGTAGTGATCACGTTTTGTGCATGCTATTTTCATTACATTTAGCGGAGTTCCTCCGTCTTGGGAAGTTCCTCCGTTCTCTGTGTCAATGTATTTTACTTCCAATAGGTAGCATGTGTGTTCTGTATCAATGGACAAGGCTTTTTGCAGGGCTGCTGCCGTTGTTTTAATTGCAACGCCATTGGGGGCGTAAGCATGCCACATCAGGGACAATTCGCATGGAGATATTGTCCAACAGTTGATAAAATTGCGTTGGGGTTCTTTCTCCCAATAGGCTTTGGTCTCTTCGCTGTAATGGAACAATACCTTGTCAATAGGCGATAGCGTCCCTTCGGCTTTGTCTTCAAACAGATCCATCCGGTGCAAATGAATTTTTTGTTGATAAATCAGACACAAGAATTTTGCGAGCGACATGTATCGCCAGATTACCGTTTTGTCCGGAATGATGTCTAAAGTTTTGTGTTGTTTAATCATGGTGTTTATTCTTTAATGGGTTGAATGTCGATAAAATTGCTCCATGGCTTAGTCTCTTTGTATAAAGACAAAGATTCTTCGGGGACGTATAAGGTTCCGTAAAAATATGTGTCGTTGGGAAAATAGATTTCGCCGTAGGGAGGTGTTGTTGCCCTACAAATAACCTTACGTAAATTAGGACAATCGGTTATATTATCTATATGCTTTACGCTTGATGAGATATCGATGCTTTCTAAATCGCCTCCTATTTCGGGTAATGAGGTTACTTTGTTTCCGATAGTTAAACTTTTATCACATCCGAGATAAGAGCTAGTACCGTTAACAGGAATAAGATTACGACCTAAATAAATTGTTTCAGCGGAGATGCCATTAGACTTTAAATCTGTGTCGCCATTTTCAATAATTAGCGTTGATGCAAACAGGTAATCAGTGGTTGTTACATTTGCTAGGATAGTCATTTCTGCCATCTTAACAGATATGTAAGGAAGTGTAGTAACTTGATCACCAATAGTTACTTGAGTAGCAAATTCGAAAAAGAAATCATCATCTTGATTGCAATTCCTACCCCAATATAATGTTTTTATTGGAGTGTTTTTAAAAGCTTGCCCTACATGTGGAAACCAAGAAATATGTATAAATTTACGACTATCTTCAAGTATGACTTCTGATAAATTTGTACAATTCTGAAAAGTATGGGATTTAATACTTTCTACTGAAGCCGGGATTGTGATTGAGGTGAGGTTTTCGCATTGATTAAAGCCGTCGATTTCCGTGACATTATTTCCAATTTTGACTGATGTAACAGGTGAATTGTTGAAAGCTTTAATGACTGTCACTTTGAATGTTTTGCCTTTGTATTCCACTTCGTCGGGGATTATCACGTCTCCTTGGTAGACATTGCCGTCGCCGGTGACTTCGAGTGCCGCTTCTTCCATGGAAGCAACGCGGTAATAGATGCCATCAGCGACCAGGTCGTAGTCCTCCGGTTCAACCGGGGTGATTGGCTCGTCAGGATCTTGGTCGCTATCATCTGCCTCTCCATCTGCTTGTTGGGTGATTTTGAGGGTGCGCTCTTGGTTTTCACTGTTTAAAGTGAGCTCAGTTTCTCGTTTTTCCCCTGTTGTGTTTTTTGAAATGTAGACCTTTATTTCTTGTTTTCCTGCTTCGCCGCGAGTAGTATAGGGCGTACACCATGAAACTTCCGGGGACTCGCTGAGGCTCCAATTCTGGTCGCAGGAAAAGGTTAAATAGAAAAGATGCTCTCCGGCATCTAATACGACATCTCCATCATCAAAGTCAATGGTCAAAGTTTCTACATCGTCCTTGTCGGGACTTTCATCTTCATCGTTGCAGGACGCGAACGGCAGCATAAATGCCATGATTCCTAAAAACAAAATCTTTTTCATGTTTAATTAAATTGTGCCGGGCGGCTCCGAACCAAGCGGTTTTTTCTGGTGGACAGATGCATAAAAAACGTGGAGCCGGATTCTGCTGCCCGTTCCACCACATAAAGGCTCTCGCATTGCCTAGTCCGTCGGAACGAGCAACGCCGAAAGCCCCACGCTGATGTTTATGATAAGGTTACCACTTTGCACTTGCATCTTGGAAAGATGCAGGGTGGCTGGATATAAACATCCCTTGGAGCGTTTCCGTTGCTTTGTTTTTGACGAACTATTTGAATTTGCGAGATTCTTATGTGGTCAAAACCAAAGCGTTCAGATAACGCTTTTTATGTATCCGTGTCTTTGCCCGCCCGCATGCCCCTTGCGGGGCTTCCGGCGTGGCTCGGACAAGACAAATTTAGGAAATTATTTGGGAAATGGGATGGGGAGGGAGATTTTTTTGATGAACGATGAATGATTAACGATTAGCGAGAGGGGGAGTAGGATTAACGATGAGACAGGGATGAGGTGTGGAGGAGTGGAAAATGAAAAGCCCGGCGGCTGCCGGGCTGAGTACTGTAAGGGTCAGAGGGTGACTGCCAGTAGCTCGGCAGCGAATTTGTGCAAGCCTTGGCTGATGCGTTCGACTTGTTTACGGCGGGGTTTGGAACGTTCGTTGAGGTAGTTGGAGAGTTGTTTTTGGTTGATGCCTGTAATTTTTTCCAGTCCGGCGAGGGAGAGGTAGTCTTTGTAGTATTCCAAAAAACTTTGGACGTCGAATTTCCATTCGATTTCGTATTCGCCGCGCAGGGGTGCCGGTTGTTGGTTGGCAGGGTATTTTTTCAAGATGCTTATTGCATGTTCCACGTCTTTTTTTACGGCTTCGATGCTTTCGCCTGCGGCATAAATGCCGTCGCAGTTTTCGGAGAAGGCATCGTAGAAGTCTTTTGACTTTTCTATTACGATTGTTATTTTTTCCATTTTCGTGTGTTTTATGTTGTTGAGGGCTTATACCCCGTATTTTTTAATCAGTTTGTTTGCTAATCCTTTTCCTATCTCTTTGGCTCCATGGTAAGGGATGGGTTCGGAGAATTTGCCGTTTTTTCTCATATATGTAATGGCTGCCTTCTGCGTGGTGGAATTTCCATCCCGCTTTTATGAACCTGTTATGCAGTTCTCGATATTTCATGTCGTTTTATAGTTTATAGGGCAAAGATAGCAATTTTTCTATTGTTAGGCAAGGAAAGAGGGGGATTTTTTGATGAACGATGAATGATTAACGATTAACGAGGGGGATTGGGGGGATGAGGTGGGGATGGGGTAGATGAAAGGTGTAATGGGTTGGGAGTGATGGCTTTAAGTAGGATTGTTTATTGGGTATTAGTATTTTGATTATGGTGTTTGATGATTAAAATGCTTTATTTAACTTTGTGATATAAATTAAAAAATAATATTATATGAGCAAATTTTTGGGAAATGCCCAGGTGTTTGGGCAAAATGCAGGTAGTTCCGTAAGTGGAACAAAGAAGATGAGTGTTGTGTTCTTTGCAATGCAAACGAACGACAACAAGTTGAGAGGTGCCATTGGCGAGAAGGTGTATTTCAAGTTGCATGGCGATTATTTTGCCCGGACACGTCCGGGGAGTATTACTCCTTCGCAAGAGGAATTGGCTGTGAATGTCCGGCTGAAGATGCGGACGATGGGAAAGTTGGCAAAGGCTGTGAAGTATGCTACGCCTTATGGTTTTGTGAGCCGTCCGAAAGGAGAGAGCAGTTCGAATGCTTTTGTGAGGGTGAATTATGGTTGTTGTTCTGTGGCAGATGGTGTCGTTTCGGTGGATTACGAGCGGTTGGTTTTTGCTGAGGGGAGCATGATGCCGCCGATAGTAGAGGTGAGTTATGACGAAGCGGGGCATGCTTTGACTTTTACGGCAGATCCGGTGGTGGATGACATTCCGGGGTGCCTGGCTGACGATGAGGTGTATGCCGTGGTGTTGGAGACCGGGTATAACCAATGCAAGTTGGTGAAGTTGGGTATGCGGGGGACGAGTGAGCCGCAGCAGGTGACATTGCATCCGTTGTGGAATCAAGAGAATGTGCATGTGTATGTGTTTGCGGCGAATGCCAAGCACAGCGATGCATCGACTTCGGTGTATACACCGGTGACGACAGTCTGAATTTGTTTGAAGAGCCCGGCTCATCGCCGGGCTTTTTTGTTGCAAATTTTGGAGGGGAGGGATTGTGTGGCGGTTTGCGGAAAACTTTGTATCTTCGCGGGCGAATTTAAAAGAAGACGAGACGTGAAATGTATTGGTATTATATTGCTTATTGCGCTGGCGTGGGGCTGTAAGGAGAAGAAGCAAGCTCCTTTCCGCTATTTTACGAATTACCAGCGTACGTTTAATGACATGAATCCCCGCCATCTGCAGGCTGCCAAGGCTTGCGGGATTGAGCCGATTACTTCGGAGGAGGACATGGAGGAGAAGCTGGACGAGATGGAGGAAATCGAGTCGTGCCGGTTCTATACGGTGGACAAATTGACTCATTCGCTGCCTTATCTGGTGCCGAAGGCGGAGGAGTTGCTGAAAGACATTGGCAGGAATTTCCGCGATTCGCTGGACAGCAAGGGATTGCCCTCGCGGAAGGTGATTGTGACCAGTGTCCTGCGCACGGCTGCTACGGTGAAGGATTTGCGCAAGAGCAATATCAATGCGAGTGCCAATTCCGCCCATGTCTATGGAACGACTTTCGACATCGCCTATGCCCGTTATGACGGCGGGAAGGAGGGGGAACGCGACAAGTTGAAAACTGTCCTTGCAGAAGTCCTGCGTGATTTGCGGGACGCGGGGAGATGTTATGTCCGTTATGAGTATAAGCAGGGGTGTTTTCACATCACGGTGCGGTGATGTGGAAAATTTGTGCTACCTTTGCACGTCTTTTAGAAATGTAAAATGATAAAATATCCGATATGAGTTTACAATGTGGCATTGTAGGGCTTCCGAATGTTGGAAAATCTACGCTATTCAATTGTTTGAGCAACGCTAAGGCGCAATCCGCCAATTTCCCTTTCTGTACCATCGAGCCGAACGTAGGGGTGATTACCGTGCCGGACGAACGGCTGAATAAGTTGGTGGAGTTGGTGCAGCCCCAGAATGTGGTGCCTGCCGTGGTGGAAATCGTCGATATTGCCGGATTGGTAAAAGGCGCGAGCAAGGGGGAGGGCTTGGGCAATAAGTTCCTTGCCAATATCCGCGAGACGGATGCGATTATCCATGTACTGCGTTGTTTCGATGATAACAATATCGTCCACGTGGACGGCAGCGTTGACCCGGTGCGCGACAAGGAAATTATCGATACCGAATTGCAGCTGAAGGATTTGGAAACTGTCGAGAACCGCCTCCAGAAAGAGGAGAAACGTGCTGTTACCGGTGGGGATGCCCATGCCAAGCGCCTGGTGGAGGTGCTTCACCTTTATAAGGATGCCCTGGAACGCGGGCTTTCGGCGCGGACGGTGGCGTTGGACGAGTTGCAGCAGGAGGCAGCGCGGGATTTGCAGTTGCTGACCAATAAGCCGATACTTTATGTGTGCAACGTTGATGAGGCTTCCGTCGTGAACGGGAACCGTTATGTCGATGCTGTCCGCGAAGCTGTGAAGGGCGAGAATGCCGAAGTGCTCGTAATCGGCGCAGCCATCGAAGCCGATATTGCCGAACTGGAAACCTACGAAGAGAAACAAATGTTTCTTGAAGACCTCGGACTGAAGGAAGCCGGCGTGAACAAATTGATACGCACGGCATACCATCTGCTCAATCTCCAGACTTATTTTACTGCCGGACCCAAGGAGGTGCGGGCATGGACGTTCCGCAAGGGTACAAAAGCTCCCCAGGCTGCCGGTATTATCCACTCGGATTTCGAGAAGGGATTTATCCGGGCTGAGGTCATTAAATACGACGATTTTATTCATTACGGCTCTGAAGCCAAGTGCAAGGAGGCGGGTAAAATGTCCGTTGAAGGCAAGGATTACGTGGTGCAGGACGGGGATATGATGAATTTCCGTTTCAATGTGTAGCTTCGCGATTAAAGACTAACGATGAACGATTAACGAAAAGCCCCCCTCGTTAATCCTTCTTCGTTTATCGTTCATCGAACTACCGCAGGTCGATGACTTCCACGTCGGGGTGTGCTTCGGTGTCGAAGCGGAAGAAACTGTCCGAGGGTGCCGGGTCTAAGGCTTTGAGTGTATGGAGGGTGACGGTGATGGTCGCGCCGTCGGAGGTGTAGGCGGTGACTCTCTGGAGGGAATACGTGGAGGCGTCGAGCCAGATGCCGATGTGGTCATAATCCGCTTCGCCTTGGGGGCGTAGCTTGATGTGGGCAATGCCGTTTTCCTTGGCGATGAGGCGTGCTGTGCCCTGGCTGGGGATGTCGAAGAGGGTGGCGGGATTCAGGATGCTGTTGTCCTCGGCGTCAGGAGTTTTGATATTGACTTCGAGCACTTCGGGGAGGTAGTTGTAGAGGAGTGTGCCGTCGTAATAAGTTTCGGTGTCCATGAGGTCGAGGCGGTATTTTTCGCCTTTGATCCAGGCTTGCCCGTTGTGGGTTTCGTGGGTGCCGTCGGTGGGGTTTTCGAGGGTGACGGTAAAGGTGATTTCCACTGCCGGATAGGATTTTACGCGCTCGACGGTTTTGTCGAGCAGGGCGTTTGCTTCGGGGTCGGCTTGGGCGATGGCGCCCAGCGCGAGCAGCATGAGTAGAAGTGTCGTGATGTATCGCATAATAAATAGTTTGACGCAAAGATAAGAATTGTGCGTTATATGACGAAATTTTTATAGCTTTGTGGAGGAAAAATTAGAGACTATGTTGCTGTTTATAAACATCGGGCTTTTTGATATTTTAGATATTCTGATAGTAGCGTTCATCCTTTACCAGTTGTACCGTTTGGTGAAGGGGACGGCGGCGGTGAATATCCTGGCAGGAATTTTCACGATTTATCTGGCGTGGCTGCTGATGAAGGCATTCAACATGCGGCTGATTACCTCCATCTTGGGGCAGTTCATGAGTGTGGGTGTGATTGCCTTGCTGATTGTGTTCCAGCAGGAAGTGCGGCGTTTCCTCTTGCTGTTGGGAAGCCGCTATAATTTGCAGAATTTGTTCAACCTGAACAAGTTTTTTGCCAAGCCGAGCATCGGGAACGAGGTCGTGGACGCAATTGTGGCTTCGTGCGTGAATTTTTCGGCATCCAAGACGGGGGCGCTGATGGTGTTCCAGTTGAACACAGAGCTGTACAACTATGCGCAGACCGGGGTGATGTTGCGGGCAAAGGTGTCGAGCGAATTGATTGAGAACATATTTTGGAAAAATACCCCCCTGCATGACGGGGCTGTGATTATCAAGGACGACAAGATTCTGGCAGCGCGGTGCATCATGCCGGTATCCGACCGCCAGGACATCCCCGGCAGCATGGGCTTGCGCCACCGCGCGGCTCTGGGCATCAGTTCGGTAAGCGACGCCTACGTGGTAGTTGTGAGCGAGGAGACGGGGAACATCACCTTCTTCAAGGACGGGAACTACAAAGTACGGGTATCCCCCGAAGAACTGAAACGCCTGTTGAGCAACGACTTCTCAGGGTTCATCACGAAGTGATTGATGAACGATTAACAAAAGATGCCGGAAGTTTCAAGGCTTCCGGCATTTTTTTATTTATAATGTTTTGAGGCAGGCGGTGACGTTGTCTTCGATGCGGCGGAGGACATCGGGGCATTCGTCTTTGACGAAGGGCTCGCCGGTGATGTGCTCGTAGAGCTCGATGTAGCGGTCGGTGATGCCTGCGATGACTTCAGGGGTCATTTCGGGGACTTGTTGCCCTGCCTGTCCTTGGAAGCCGTTGTCCATCAGCCATTCGCGTACGAATTCCTTGGAGAGTTGTTTCTGTTTTTCCCCGCGGGCGAAGCGTTCTTCGTAGCCGTCGGCATAGAAGTAGCGGGAGGAGTCGGGGGTGTGGATTTCGTCGATGAGGTAGATTTTGCCGTCCTTTTTCCCGAATTCGTATTTGGTGTCGACGAGGATAAGCCCTTTGCGTGCGGCGATTTCCGTGCCGCGCTGGAAGAGGGCGTAGGTGTAGCGCTCCAATTGTTCGTAGTCTTCGCGGCTGACTAAGCCTTGGGCGATGATTTCCTCGCGGGAGATGTTCTCGTCGTGCCCTTCGTCGGCTTTGGTGGTCGGGGTGATGAGCGGCGACTCAAAGCGTTGGTTTTCGCGCATGCCTTCGGGGAGGGGCAGCCCGCAGAGGGTGCGTGCCCCGGCTTTGTAGGCGCGCCAGGAACTGCCGGTGAGGTAGCCGCGGATGACCATTTCCACCTTGAAGGGTTCGCAGCGGTGTCCGACGGTGACCATGGGGTCGGGGGTGGCTATTTTCCAGTTGGGCACGATGTCTGCCGTGGCATCCAGGAATTTGGAGGCGATTTGGTTGAGCACCTGTCCTTTGTAGGGAATGCCTTTGGGGAGGATGACATCGAATGCCGAGATGCGGTCGGTAGCTACCATAACGAGGTAGTCGTCGTTGATGTTGTAGACGTCACGCACTTTGCCGTGGTATACGCTTTTTTGTGCGGGAAAATTGAAGTTTGTTTTTACAATAGCATCCATAGTATTTATTTTTTGGGTTCTTTGTTTTCTCTTGTCGGTTCGGTTTCTTCAGCGCGGTTGTAGGCGTTGACGATTTCCTTGACGAGGCGGTGGCGCACGATGTCGTCGGCATTGAATTGGACGAAGGCGATGCCTTTGATGTCTTTCAGGATGTGGAAAGCGTGGATAAGCCCGGAATCGGCACGCCGGGGGAGGTCGATTTGGCTCATGTCGCCGGTGACAACGAATTTTGCGCTTACACCCATGCGTGTGAGGAACATTTTGAGCTGGTTGCGCGTGGTGTTTTGTGCTTCGTCGAGGATGACAAAGGAATCGTTGAGGGTGCGTCCCCGCATGTAGGCAAGGGGGGCAATCTGGATGACTTCGGTCTCCAGGTATTCTTCCAGTTTTTTGGGCGGAATCATGTCTGCCAGCGCGTCGTAAAGAGGCTGGAGGTAGGGGTCGACTTTTTCCTTCATGTCGCCGGGGAGGAAGCCGAGGCTTTCGCCGGCTTCGACAGCAGGGCGGCTGAGGACGATGCGCTTGATTTCACGGTTGCGCAGGGCGCGGACGGCAAGGGCAATGGCTGTGTAGGTTTTGCCGGAGCCTGCCGGTCCGGTGGCAAAGACAAGGTCGTTGGTGCGTGCCAGTTCCACGAGCTTGCGTTGGTTGGCGGTGCGTGCCCGGATGGCTTTGCCTGCGTTGCCGAAGAGGATGATGGATTCCGGGTCTTCGGGGTCGGGCACGAGGTTGTCCTCCAGGATAATCCGCTTGAGGTTTGCCAAAGTGAGCATGTTGTAGCGGTGGTAGTGCTCCAGGAGGGCGTTTATTTTGCTGCATAGAATTTCGATGTCGCCGATTTCTCCCTGAATGATGATTTCATCGCCGCGGGCGGTGAGCTTCAATTTGGGGAAATACTCTTTGAGCAGGTTGAATTTGGAATTATTAACTCCGTAAAAATCAATAGGGTCTATGTTTCCGATACTAATTCTTTTCTCAATCATGAAATTCAAATAAATAACCTTATTTTTGCAGTGCCAAATTACGAAAAAGGGCGAAATGTAGAAAGACTATGACGGAAAATATTGAAAAGAAAAAAGCGGCGTTTGCCGAATTGCTTGAAATCATTGCTACTTTGCGGGTGGAATGCCCGTGGGACAGGAAGCAGACGATGGAGTCGTTGCGTTCGTTGTCGATAGAAGAAGTGTATGAATTGGGGGATGCAATCTTGGCGGGAGACATGGAGGAGGTGAAAAAGGAATTGGGCGACCTGCTGATGCACCTGGTGTTCTATGCGCAAATCGGGGAGGAGCAACGGCAGTTTGACATTGCGGATGTATTGGAGGGTATTTGCGAGAAGTT
Source organism: uncultured Odoribacter sp. (assembly GCA_944321145.1). GTDB lineage: Bacteria > Bacteroidota > Bacteroidia > Bacteroidales > Marinifilaceae > Odoribacter. The sequence continues at coordinate 21,465 of CALUKF010000020.1, forward strand.
GAAATACCGGCATCCGCACATTTATGGTAGTGTGCAGGTGGAGGGCGAGGAGGATGTGTTGAAGAATTGGGAACAGTTGAAACTCAAGGAAAAGGGGCGCCACCACCGGGTGTTGGAAGGGGTGCCGGCGTCGTTGCCTGCTTTGGTGAAGGCTTACCGCATCCAGGACAAGGCTCGGGGTGCCGGGTTTGACTGGGAGCAGCGGGAGGATGTGTGGGCAAAGGTGAAGGAGGAATTGTCGGAGTTTGAGGCTGAGGTGGAGCATGCGGACGCGGAGCGGATGGAGGAGGAGTTTGGGGATTTCCTGTTTTCAGTCATTAACGCTGCGCGGCTGTATGGGGTGAATCCGGAGAATGCGTTGGAAAAGACCAACCGGAAATTTATCCGCCGGTTCTCTTATGTAGAGGAGCGGGCGAAGGCGGAAGGCAAGGACTTGAAGGACATGACGCTGGATGAGATGGAAACTTATTGGCAGGAGGCAAAAAAGAATGAACGGTAATTATGAAAGATATGAATGACGAGCAAGCATTGAAAAGCACGTTAGACCTGACGGGCACCTGGTCATACGAAGAGGAATATACGAATGGCAAGGCGAAAGGTGAACTTTATTTGCGGCAGGAAGGAGAAAAGTTGTCGGGCAGGGTGGTATTTACAGACCAAATCCAAGGGGAAGAGCCTTACATGATTCAGGAGTTCATGGAGGGAAGCATTTCCGGGCGGAAAATCAAACTGGAGGCAAAGGCGTATGATGTGATTCATTCGGAATCAGAGATTTGTTATGACTTAGACCGATGGATTGGGGTGGTGCTGAGAGACCATTACATCACGGGAATGAGTACGGACAAGCAGCAGGCAGACGGGTACTTCACATTGAAAAAGTTGAATCCGACTTTGCCGGAAAGATTTTAAATCACTGAAAGCTGACAAAAGTCAGCTTTTTTTGTGCAGATATTTTCTATCTTGGCGGCAACTAATAGTTAAAACCATTGCTTATGTCAAAGATAGAAAAACATCCGGTTTTGGAAGTGCCGGAAAGGGAACAAGTGATTTTTAAATACAACGGTCAGGAAATTGTAGGCGAAAAGGGCTACACCATTGCGGCAGCTTTGCACAGGGCAGGCTTCCCGGTGCACAGCCATAGCCTGGACGGGCGGAAACGTTCGTTGGAGTGTGGCATCGGGAAGTGCGGAGCGTGCGAGATGTTGGTGGATGGCAAGATACGCCGCATTTGCATCACGAAAGTGGACGGGGTGAAGGAGGTGCGCGAGATTACGGAAAACTTCATGGCAAAGAAAGTGAAGTCGCCGGTGGTGGACAAGAAACGCGTGCTGCGCACGACGGTGGTGATTGTCGGGGCAGGACCTGCGGGATTGGCAGTACGGGAGGAATTTAATAAGTATGGTGTGGACAACATCGTGATAGATAATAATGGCCGCACGGGCGGGCAGTTTACGATGCAGACGCACCAATTCTTTTTCTTCGAGAAAGAGAAACGCTTCGGGGGGATGCGGGGTTTCGATATTGCCCGGACGCTGGCAGGGGAGAACGAGGATGGTATTTACCTGAATTGCACGGTGTGGGATGTGCTGGAAGGCAAGCGGGTGGCAGTGAAAAATATCCGGACGGAGGAAATTTTCTTTGTAGATGCGGACTATTTGGTGGTGGCAACCGGGGCGGTGCCTTTCATGCCGGCGTTTGAGAATGATGATTTGCCGGGTGTTTATACGGCAGCCGTGGTGCAGAAGATGATGAACAGCGAGCTGACCCTCTTGGGTAAGAACGTGCTGACGGTGGGGGCGGGCAATATCGGTTATCTGACTTCTTATCAGTTGATGCAGGCAGGGGCGCATGTGAAGGCGATTGTGGAGGCAATGCCCCACGAAGGAGGCTTCCCGGTGCAGGCAAACCGTGTGCGGCGGTTGGCAATTCCGATTTTGACCTCGCATACGTTGTTGAAAGCCATCCCGAACAAAGACAAGGACGGCATTGTCGGGGCTGTGATTGCCCGCTGTGAGAATTTCCGCCCGGTGCCTGGGACGGAGAAGGTAATAGAGGGGATTGACGTCATTAATATTTGTACAGGATTGATTCCCGACAGCCAGTTGTGGACGAAAGGGAAAGAAGTGTTTGGCGGGAATTGTTATGCAGCCGGGGATGCCATCCGCATCGGCGAGGGAACAACTGCCGTGTTGAAAGGCAGGCATACTGCCATGCAGATTATGATGGAATTGGGCGTGCGTTTGAATTACGACGACTATTTGTTGCTATCCAAGGAATACATCGATTCGCAGCAGCATCCGGTTAAGATATTGGAGGAACCGCGCCTGCCGGACGAACCGCGGCGGTTGGCACGGGGCTTTGTGCAGGCGGATTGCCTGTATGGATTTGCTTGCAATCCTTGCTCATTTGCCTGTCCCCACGGGGCAATCACGAAAGATTCGACCTCTTCTGTACCTGTCATTGATTACGAGAAGTGCATCGGGTGCATGGAGTGCGTTTACCAATGTCCGGGGTTGGCAATATTTGGCTACGACTTGCGGAAAGACAATCTTTTCCTGCCGGTGGAATACGAGGCAGAGGAGGGGGCTGAGGTTTATTTGGTAAATAATAACGGAGAGATTTTAGGCGAGGGGCGTATCGAGAAAATCCTGCACAAGCCGAACAAGACCAATGTAGCCCGCGTGAAATCCTTGACTATCCAGGGGGACGCCTTGACCCGGGTGCGGGGCTTTATTGTGAAAGAGAATTATCCGGAACCCTTGGCGTTGAAGCCTTTGTTGGAGGAGGCAGAGGGTCCCACCTATATTTGCCATTGTGATGATGTGAAGCTGGAAGAAGTGTTGAAGATGATTGGCGACCGTACCTTTATTTCCATAGACGAAATCAAACATACCACCCATCTGGGCATGGGACCTTGCCGGGGAAAGCGTTGTATCCCGCGATTGCGAACGGCTTTGCGTGCCCGGGGCATTGAGTTGGTGGGCGATGCCACGCCGCGTGCGCCATTGTCGAACCAGTTGACGCTGGGTGAGTTGGCTCCGGCACGGAAGGGGGACGTTTATTTGGTTGCCAACCGCGACACCTTTCAGAAGATTGAGGTGGGCGCCTTGATTGCCGGCGGCGGTATGGCAGGCAGTTCTTTGTTCCGCTACATGGCGGAGGCAGGCATGAATCCCTTGCTGGTAAATGCAGACCGTGGGTCTTCCTGGCGGAACATCGGTGGCGGGCGGACGGCTTTCTCTCTGCCTGAACTGGCAGAAATTGCCGAGCGAAATCATGAGATATTCAAGGATTTGCAGCGCATGGCAAACATTGACTACAAGCCGATACGCTACATCAATTTCGCACACGATGAGGAAAGTTACAAGGCACTGGAAGCCAGCAAGGCATGGTCGAAAGCTGAGATGATTTCCCCGAAGCAGTTCCGGGAGGAGATTTCGCCTTACTTCAATCCGAACCCGAAGAAGTACATCGCAGCCTTGGCGACGGAGGATTGCTGGCAGGCAACGCCGGGCAAGGTGGTAGACCTCGTGCGGAAATTGGGAGTCGCTGCGGGCGGTACCGTTTTGGAGGATTGCCGGGTGATTGAGGCATGCCGGGAAGGAAATACGGTGAGCGTGCTGGTACAGACGCACGATAAGAAATACGTGGAGTACCGCACGGAGAATTTCGTGAACGCCTTGGGCAGCGGGGCAGGGAAGTTGTGCGATAGCATGGGCATTGACGCCGGGCTTTATCCGGTGCGCCACCAGGCATTCATCACCCGCCGCTTGCCGATGCTGGGCAAGAATGGGGCAAACCTCGATATGCTGATTGACCGCCAGGATTACAAGGGCTTTTCGGCAGTCTATGGGCAGCAGCTTGCCAATACGGGGCAGATTATCGGTTGCGCCTCGCCGAAATTGGATGCCATGCGCATTGACAAGAATTTGAAGGTGAATACGAAAGCCTTTTTGGAGATTGTCAGCGAGATGTTTGCGGATTGGATTCCCGATTTGGCAGGCGTCGGCGTGCAGGCGGTTTGGGCTGGCTACTATACCGAGCCGCGTTACATTGTCGATCCCGAGTTGGGTTTGTTTGTCGGCATGCGGGGACATGGTTTCATGTTGTCGCAATACATTGCACGGCTCTACGTAGACAAATTGCTGGGACGCCAGGTGCCGGAATACTTCGATAAATTGAAGCTCCTCGGTCCCGGACTTTCGGAGAAAGCATTTAAATAATTCAACACGCATGGAAAAAGCCGTAAGTTTGTTTCTTAACTTACGGCTTTTCGCGTATCTTTGCCTTGCCATAGCAGATTGCATTTATGATAGAGATAGGAAAATTCAATACATTGACGGTAGTCAAAATAGTCGATTTCGGCGTCTACCTGGACGGGGAGGAATGGGGAGAAATCCTGATGCCGAAAGAGTATGTGCCGGCGAATTGCTTCCCGGACGACAGCGTGCGGGCTTTCATTTATTTTGATTCGGAAGACCGTATTGTGGCGACCACCGAGAATCCTTACATCCAGGTAGGGGAGTTTGCTTATTTGCGCGTAGTGGAGTCGACTGCAGTGGGGGCATTTCTCGATTGGGGATTGCGCAAGGATTTGTTGGTGCCTTTCCGCGAACAGCGTGAGCCGATGCAGGCGGGGAAGCGTTATTTGGTGTATGCTTATGTAGACAAATCCACCAACCGGATTGCCGCTTCTGCCAAAATTGACAAGTACCTCGACCAGGTATATCCTGATTACGCACCCCGCCAGGAGGTGGAGGTGTTGGTTGCCCGCAAGACGGATTTGGGGTATGCTGTGATTGTCGAAAATGCCCACTGGGGATTGGTGTATGACAGCGAGATTTTCCAACCTTTGAAAATCGGGCAACGCTTGAAAGGTTACATCAAACGGGTACGCGAGGATGAGAAAATCGACGTGGCACTGCAGTTGCCCGGTTTTGCCAAGATAGAAGGCTTGGCGGAGCAGGTGTTGGCAAAGCTGGAGGACTATGGCGGCATCCTGGATGTGTCGGACAAAAGCGAACCGGAAGACATTTACCGGCTTTTCGGTTGCAGCAAGAAGAATTACAAAAAGGCTTTGGGGACTCTCCTCAAGCAGGGGCTGGTGGAAATAGGAGACAGGGAAGTGCGCCTGAAGCCACAAAAGGGCAGAAGATGAAAAAGGACGGCAGACCGCACGACGATTTCAAGAAGTTCTACGAGGACTTTTTTCCCGGCGTATATGCTTTGATGCAACGATGTACGCAGGAAAAGGATGTGTCGTGGGATTTGGCGCAGGAGGCTTTTCTGAAACTCTACGAGAGATGGCAGGAGTTTGACGACATCGAGAATGCCCAAGCCTTCGTTTACACCATTGCGCGGAATCTCTATGCCAATTATTATCGCCGCGAGAAGCTCAAAGCGGAGGTGTATGCCAATCTGGAAGTGGACGAAATAGACGATAACAATTACCTGAAAGCGGTGACTTCTGTGGAGACGGAACGCATCTTATATAAAGCCATCGACCAACTGCCTCCGCAGACGCGCACCATTATCCTCATGAATTTGAAAGAAAAAAACAACACAGAAATCGCACAAGATTTAGGCATCTCCGTGAATACCGTAAAGACTTTGAAGAAAGCCGCTTATAAGACCTTGCGTGACTTGATTACTAAAGACTACTGGTGGATTATTTTCATAAAATTCTACTGTTGATTCACCCACTTTGCCGTTTCGATTGTCATATAGGAAAAAGACAACGAATATGGATACACTGAAGATACGATTGAAGGTAGCCCGTTGGATTGCCGAGGACCTGTTGGAGACCTTGGGCAATGAAGAGCGTGCGCAGCTGGACGCTTGGTTGGCGGAGTCTCCCGAACACCGCGAGGAAATGGAGGACTTGCGCCGGCGGTTGCTGTCCGGAGAACGGAGTTTGCCCCCGAAGGAGGTTGCCCGCCGGGGATGGGAGGATTTCATGCGTCGCCGCCGGTTGGTATTGGTACGCCGGGTGATGCGCTATGCGGCGATGATTGCCGTGCCGCTGGCAGTGGCGGCAACCGTTTGGCGGCTTGCCCTGCCCGGAACGGAGGAGCAGCCTGTGCCTGTAGCCGAGCCGATTGTGGCAGGCAAAACCCAGGCAGTCTTGGTTTTGGCGGACGGCAGGCAGGTGGATTTGGAGGATGTGCAAAGCCTTGACCTGCGCGAACAGGATGGCACAGCTATTTCCCTGTCTGACGGTCAGGTGCTGAGCTATACCAAGGAGGCGGGGGATAAGCCTGCGCCGGCAGTGGAGGTTTTCAATACCTTGATGATTCCGAAAGGCGGGGAATATTGCCTGCAGTTGTCCGACAGCACCCGGATATGGCTGAATGCGGCAACACGGCTGAAATATCCGGTGGTGTTTGCGGGGAATACCCGCCGCGTGGAGTTGGAGGGCGAAGCCTATTTCGAGGTGACGAAAGACCCGGCGCATCCTTTTATTGTCGTAGCCGGCGGGGTGGAAGTTGAGGTGTATGGCACCTCCTTCAATGTGAACACCTTTGTTGCCCGGGGGGTGGAGACGGTGCTGGTGGAGGGGAGCGTGGGCGTGCGTTCCGTACAGACAGGCAAGGAGCAGCGGTTGCAGCCCGACCGGATGGCGGTGTGGGACGAGCAGACCGGAGAGTTTGAGGTGCGGGAAGTGGATGCCCGTCGTTATGCGGAGTGGAAAAGCGGCATCTTCCGTTTCTCCAACGAGCGGCTGGAGGACATCCTTACCGACTTGGCGAATTGGTATGACGTGAGCGTCATTTACCGGGACGATGCTGCGAAAGAGTTGCATTTCTCCGGTTACATGCAGCGGTACGACAACATCAAGACCATCCTCGATGCCATGACTGAAGCCACGGGCGTGCGGTTTGCCATTCAGGGACGGGACATCATTGTGCAAGGAAAATAAAGAAAAACGGAAAGCGCGGGAACGCTTTCCGCCAGTGATAAATAACGGCGTGCGGGAACACGCCAATGTATAATTCAAAAACAAAATTATGGAAAATCTTGGAACCTGCCAAGCCTTCAAACGATGGCATTGGCAAAAAATCGAAAAGACGATGAGAGTATTTGTGATTTGCATGTGCTTCTTCTCCTTCGGGCTTTCGGCGGAGACCCTTGCCCAGTCGGAGAAAGTGCGTCTGAACGTGAAAGACGCGACGCTGGAAACCGTGTTCAACGAGATTCAGCGGCAGACCAACCTGGCGTTCCTTTTCAACCACGAACTGGTTGCCGACTTGGGGACGCTATCCTTGAATGTCAATAACGTATCGGTGGAAGAGGTGCTCAACGACCTCTTTGAGGGCACGGGCTTGACGTGGTCGCTCACCGGCAACCTGATTGTCGTGAAGGAGAGCCGGGAGGTGCCCCAGCAACAGGTGCGCGAAGTAACCATCACCGGCACGGTAAAAGATGCCAAGGGCGTGGCGTTGCCGGGCGTAGCGGTCATCGTGAAAGGCACGACGATGGGCACTGCCACGAACATCGACGGCAAGTATTTCCTGACCTTGCCGGAAGGCAACTACACCTTGGTATTCTCCATGATGGGCATGAAGCCTCACGAGGAGGTGGTGGGCGACCGCACGGAAATTAACGTGACGTTGCAGGAGGATGTGAAGCAGATGGATGAGGTGGTGGTGACCGGCTATCAGACGATTTCCAAGGAGCGGGCAACGGGTGCCTACGCGATTGTGGATACCAAGGTGCTGGAGCAGAAGCCGACGGCAAACCTATCCGAGGCGTTGAACGGCTTGGTGCCGGGCTTGGTGACCCAGAGCGGAAGCGTGGGTGAGGATGCGCGTTTCATCATCCGAGGCAAGGGTACTTTGCAGGAGGACGGCGAGGACACCGACCCGCTGATTGTGGTGGACGGCTTTGCCATCAGCGGTTATGCGGAGGGCGCAGACCCGTTCAGCACGATTAACCCGAACGATGTGGAGAGCGTGACCGTGCTGAAGGACGCGGCAGCCACCTCCATTTACGGCGCGCGTGCAGCCAACGGCGTGATTGTGATTACCACGAAGAAAGGCAAGGCGGGCAATAAGCTCGACATTTCCGCCGATGCGTTCTGGGCAGTCAGCTCGCGGGTGGATTTGGATTACTATTTTAATATGGCGTCGGCGGAGAACCAGTTCCGGTATGTGGAGTTGATGAACAAGTACACGCCGATTACCACCGGCGACCCCTATACTACTGCATATTATAAAAGATTTTACATGTCAGAACCTTTCCGTTTGCTCTTCGAGCGTGACATCAAGCATAATATTACCAATGAGGAGTATGAGGCGGAGAAGGCGCGTTTGATAGAGACGGCTGACAAGGGCTTGTGGAAGGACGACTTGAACGAATACATTTTCCGCCACCAGTTCCACAGCCAGTACAACGTTGCCTTGCGGGGAGCAACGGATCGGATGAATTATGCTTTCTCCGCTTCCTACGATGAGGAGAAAGGTTACTTGAAGAAGGACTTGAACCGCCGCGTGCTGCTGAACATGGCAAGCAATGCCAAGTTGACCAAGAATCTGACTTTTGACTTGAGCATCAATTCCATGTTCACCAAAGAAGAGAATACCGCTTTCGACATCATGGAATTGCAGTATTCTTGGAGCCCTTGGAACCGGTTGGTGGATGATGAGGGCAATTTCGTCCATGTGCCGACTTCTTCGACGGTTTATGCACCTCTCTTGGAGACCGAGTACAAGGACAAGACGCCTGCCGATTGGCACTACAACCCGGCGGAGGACATGGAGCACGTCCAAGACCTTGCCAAGACAGTGTACTACCGCGTGCAGGGCGGCTTGAATTATGCCACGACCTGGGGCTTGAATGTCAGTGCGAAAGGGCAATATGAATGGCGGAGTTACAAGACGCATAAAGAGTATGACACGGAATCCTATTATGTCCGCGACAAGTACAACACTTTCTCCACATTCAACCCGGCAACGGGGCTGTATGAGTCTTATTTCCCGCAGGGCGGCGTATTCACCGATGGCGGGCACACCTACGAGGCGTACAACTTGCGGGGGCAGGCGGATTACAGTTGGACACGGGATGCGCATAGCCTGACTGTGCTGGCGGGAACGGAAATCCTTTCCTCCACGACGGAGACCACGCCGAGCATCACCCGCTACGGCTACAACAAGTACACCAACGCGGTGGAGTCTACTGTTGATTACACCACTTCGAGATTCACGGACATCTTCGGGCAGTCGGTGTCGAATCCTTTCGCCACGATGGGAGCATTGAGTTCTTACGAAGACCGCTTCTTCTCTGTGTACGCCAATGCGGCATACACGTATGACGACCGCTATTCCGTGACGGGCAGTTTCCGCACGGATGCCTCCAATTACCAGTCCAAGTCGCAGCGCGACAAGTTCTCGCCGTTCTGGTCGGTGGGTGCCAGCTGGCTGCTTTCCAACGAACGCTTCTTGGAGAATGCCCATTGGCTGAACCAATTGAAGCTCCGTGCTTCTTTCGGCATTGCGGGCGTGGCGGCAGGCAAGAAGTCTACTTCCAGCGTGACGACCGTGTCCACGAATCCGAGCAACACGACTTTCCCCGGCTCCAATTCTATCAGCGCGCGCGGCAACGAGACGCTGACCTGGGAGAAGTCCCGCACGTTCAACTTGGGCGTGGACTTTGCGATGTTTGGCAACAAGTTCTCCGGGAGCGTGGAGTTCTACAACAAGTTCTCATACGACGTGCTTTCCGATGCCACGGTGTCTACCCCGATTTATGGCGAAAGCACCGCCATGTTCAATAATGCCGAGGTGCTCAACCGGGGCGTGGAGTTCTCCCTTTCCTCCGACCTGCCTGTGGCGGGCGACTTGCGCTGGCAAGGCGTGCTGAACTTTGCTTACAACTACAATGAAGTGAAGAAGTTCAGCGTGGATGCCCTGTTAAACCCGAACATGCCCGGCTTTATGGAAGGTTATCCTACGGATGCCATACTTGCCTTGAAGGCTGCCGGTTACACGCCGGAGGGCTTGGTGCAGTTGCAGGGCAAGGACGGCACGCTGCAGACCATCGTCGATCCGGAGACTGCCCATACGATGGAATACATCTCCCGCGACTTGAGCGAGAGCAATTGGTTCTATTACATCGGGCAAGAGACTCCCAAGAGCAACCTGAGCTTTTCCAACTACTTCACGTGGCGGGGGCTGACGCTTTCTTTCATGGTCACGGGGCAGTTCGGCTACTATGCGTACAGGGACGACAGTTTCCAGCCCTCCATGAACCAGGGCAGCTATTCTAAGATGCTGGACGAGTCCTTCAAGGTCTACGACGAGGGGTATGCCAACCAGGACGGCTACACAGCCTATCCGCTTTATAACGACGAGAACTGGGAGACCTACGAGTTCAACATGGGCGGCGAGATGGTATTTGTGGGCTACCTCCTTTCCGACAACTACATCAAGGGCGACCACATCCGCTTGAACGAAGTGTACTTGGGCTACGACCTGCCGGAAAACCTGCTTGCGAAGCAAGGCGTGTTCAGCCGCATAAACCTTTATGCCCGGGCAAGCAACCTGGGCTTGATATGGAGCGCGAACGGGAAGATGGATCCAGACTACCCGCGCGGCAACGTCAAGCCGCTGCCGACCTTCACTTTTGGCTTGAAACTTGGATTTAAGAATTGGAAATAATTAAAAACATGAGCAATATGAGAAAACACAGATTTATATATGCAGCCTTGGCGGCAGCCGCCTTGGCGCTCGGCGCATGCAGCGACTTCCTTGATGAAACGGCAGACAAGTCCGGCAACGCTTACATCTACCACATGGACCAGCTCTACGGGCTGACCGGCGACCCTTCGCTCTACATCGGCTCCTCTACGGCAGATGATGCTTACTTCTCTGCAGGCTCTTTCATGCAGGAGCAATTCTACATGGGCGACGGCGTGGGCATGGATCCGGATTTCTATTCAAAAGGGCAACCTTCCAGATTTGGCTCTTCATCCTATGCCTATTCCCTTTACTCTTGGGACGGGCAAACGCTGAAGAACAACGAGTCTGTTGTCAAATGGACGTGGCGGAGCGCATACGACCGGATTTACACGTTCAACACCGTGCTGGAGAACGTGGACAACGTGATGCAGACCACCCGCGCCGTCCACGACCAGGTGAAGGGCGAAGCCTATTTCGGGCGGGCGTTCTTCCACTTCATGCTCCTCACGCAGTATTGCCGTTGGGAGGAGGACGCGCCGGGCATCGGCTACCGGGACAATACCCTTTCAACCGCCACGCTCAACCGCGAGACTGTGGCATCTACCTTGGAGCACATTTATGCCGACTTGGATTCCGCTGAAGTCTGCCTTGCCCGCGCCGGGCGAGACGGGTTCGATGGCGAGTTCAACACCCGCCCGACCGTCCCCACGGTGTGTGCCCTCCGTGCCCGCGTCGCCCTCTACCGCGGCGACTATGAAACCGCCCTTGCCTATGCCGGGCGCGCCTTGGAGGGAAACAACACGCTGGAGGACATTGCTGCCAACCCGGATTATGCCTTGACTGTTTCCCGGACAATCAGGTTCTTGGATGAGGACGGGCAGCCTGTCGATTCCATTTACATGTACTCCCTGAGCGACTTGTTTAATTTGTACAACCGCAGCACCATCAAATGCCCGGAGATTTACACCCCCTGCCTTTCGGCTACAGATGCGATAGGCTGGATGCCGGTTTCCGAGCCCGTGTACGACCTGTTCACGGACAAGGAACACGACAAGCGTTGGACGCTTTTGTACTCCAGCCATTACGGGCTGATGTATGCCTCCACTGTCTATGCGGAATACACGTCGGGCGGCATCACTTGGGAGACGCAGCAGTGGCTGAAGCCGTGGCATTATTATACCTACTGGCATTTCCACAGCCAATGGGGTCCGACGAATGTCGTGGGCATGACCACGGGCGAGATGTACGTCACCCAGGCGGAATGCCTTGCCCGCGCCGGGCGGACGGATGAGGCTGCCGAGGTGTTGAAGACTCTCCGCCGCGCCCGCTTCACCGACCAGGCGGCTGCCGACAACATCGGCGGCACCGTGCAGGACTGCCTCGACGAGCGTGCCCGCGAAATGGGGCCCTTCTGGAGGTTCTACGATGCCAAGCGGCTCAACGGCGCGGAGAACGCCGGCATTGAAATCCGCCGCCAGATTCTCGCTACGCCTTCCGACCCCAACTCCGTCACCGAATTGGTCATCCCCGCCAACGACCCGCGCTGGGCGCTGCCCTTCAACGAAGTGGAACGCCAGCTCCTCGGCTGGGAGCAGAACGAAGGCTGGGAGTGAGGGATGAACGATTAACGACGAACGATTAACGATGAACGAATGATGGAATCTTGATTCCCAATGCTTTTAAGCTCCTCCCCTGAGACAGGGGAGGTGGCTGCGAAGCAGACGGAGGAGTATGACAAGTATTGATTTATTTACTTATTAAAAACTGAACATTATGGCAACAACGAAATACTGGAAAGTATGGCTGACGCCTAACCTCCTCACCAAGGACGTAGACAACGACTACATCGCCGAGGTGTCCACCTCGAAGCAGACCCTCCGCAACGAGGACATCGCGCAGCGCATCGTGGACGAAGGCAGCGAAATCAAGTACGACACCCTGCTGTCCATCATCAACCAGCACGACCGCATCATCCGCGAGGCGGTGTGCGACGGCTACAGCGTGCTCACGGGCGTGGGGCAATATTCCCCGCGCGTCACCGGCAACTGGATAGGCAAGAGCGCGAACTTCGACCCGTCGGTGAACAAGCTGACCCTCGACATGACCCTTTCGAAGGACATGCGCGATGCTTTGGCGACCGTTGGCGTGGAAGTGCTCGGCGTGAAGGAAGGCGGCGGCGCGAGCATCGGCCTCGTGACCAACACGCTGGACGGCAATACGGACGGCTACATCACCCCCGGCGACGACATCCTCATCGAGGGCGCGAAAATCAAGGTGGCAGGCGACGAGGAGCTGTGCGGCGTGTACTTCGTCCTGCGCGACGCGGCGGAGGAGACCATCCATAAGGTGGAACGCCGCCTGACGCAGAACAACCCCAGCCGCATCATCGCCCGCGTGCCCGCGACGCTGGAGCCGGGGAGCTATACCCTGCGGATCGTCACGCAATACACGAATTCCGGTTCTACGCTCTTGAAAGAGCCTCGGACGATAGAATACGAGTTGCCGCTGGTGGTTTCTTAAGAAAGGGGAGCATGGTTCGGGCGTACTGCACACCGTGGTAGGGGCGTACCAGACATCGTGGTTCGGCAACACCATGCATCGTGGTACGCTCGCACCATGCATCCGTTACAAACCCCGTCCAAGCAGATTTGCAATCTGCTTGGCTTGAGATGGGGATTTCAAATCCCCTGCTGTTCCCCGGCGGATGGCACATCCGCCGGAACGGGGGGACGGAGGAATGAATCGATAAACTATTTGAACGATAATAAAATGAATTGACCATGAAGACAAGATTGTTATTGGCTTTTGCATTTGCGGCAGGCGCGGCAGCCTGCTCTGACCCCGCCCCGGATGCGTTCACGTTCCGTGGCGAAATCGCGGGCATGGACGGGGAAAAGATATATTTAATGTATGACGGCAGCGGAGGCGGGAAGAAGGTGCTGGACTCCGCCGTGGTGAAGCGCGGGCGTTTCGCCTTCGAGGGGAAGATAGCGCCGGTGTCCTACAGCTTCCTCATGAAGACCAGGGACTTGGAGCGGGCAAACCAAGAGGAGATGTCCGTCCTCTGGCTGGAGCCGGGCAAGATGGCGTATGCCTGCCCGACGGGAGACCTGCAGGAGTTCACGCTCACGGGGTCCCGCACGCAGGACGAGCAGGCGGGGCTTGACCGCCAGAAGGCTTCCGTGATGAAGGAATTGCGCCCGCTGACGGAAGCCTATTATGCCGCTAAGGACGAGGCGGAGCGCGAAGCCTTGAACGCGAAGATGGCGCCGCTCCGGGCACAGGCGGCAGGGATTGAACGGGAGTTCATCGCCTCGCATCCCGATTCTTATATCACGCTGCAGTTGATGCTGTTCCATGTCATGGATATGGATTACGAGGAGGCGCGCTCCATTTACGACGGCCTGACCGACCGCGTGAAGGCAAGCCCGTGGGCGGCGGAGGTGCTGAAGGACATCGAGAGCCTGCGCCTCGGCGTGCCGGGCACGGAGGCATATCCCTTTGAGACGACGGACATTGACGGCAAGCCCTTCCGCCTCGCCGACCTGCGGGGCAAGGTGGTGCTGCTGGACTTCTGGGCATCGTGGTGCGCCCCTTGCCGCGCGAGCAACCCGCACTTGAAGGAACTGTACGCGAAGTACAAGGACAAAGGCTTTGAGATTGTCTGCATCGCCGACGACGACAGCAATCCCGCCGCTTGGCACAAGGCGGTCGAGCAGGACGGCATTGGCGCGTTCCGCCACGTCCTCCGCGGCTTCAAGCAGTCGGGCGGTGTGCGGGACAACGGCGCGGACATCAGCGGCCGCTACGGCATCCACTTCCTCCCGACCAAAATCCTGGTGGGCAAGGACGGCATGATTGTCGGACGCTACAGTTCCGGCGACGAGGAGCAGCTGGATGCGAAGCTGGCGGAGCTGTTCGGGGAGTGAGCAATGCGTGTTTTCTTCTTTAATAATGGTTTCCCGCCCGGCAAACTTTGCCGGGCGGGATTTTTATGTGGAGGTGCTTGCTTTGAATATTGCCGAATATTGCCTACTTTTGCAATGATAACCAAAACATAAATGCCATGACATACTTAGACCCGAAAGCCGACTTGACCTTTAAGAAAGTGTTTGGCGAACATGAGGAATTGGTAAAGAGCCTGCTGAATGCGCTGCTGCCTTTCCAAACGCCGGAGGAAGAAATCCAGACGCTGGAATACCTGCCTGCGGAATTAGTGCCTGAGAATCCCTTGCGGAAGAACAGCATCGTGGATGTGCGCTGTCGTGACGGGCGGGGGCGGCAGTTCATCGTGGAGATGCAGACGGTATGGTCGAAGGAGTTCAAGCAGCGTGTGTTGTTTAATGCTTCCAAGGCATACGTGCGGCAATTGGACGAGGGGAAGGATTACAGTTTTCTTCAGCCGGTGTATTCGTTGAACTTGGTGAACGAGGTGTTTGAGCCGGAGTTGCCGGGGTATTACCATTACTATCGTTTGGTGCACAGCGAGCGGACGGACAAGGTGATTGACGGTTTGCATTTGGTATTCGTGGAGTTGCCAAAGTTCAAGCCACAGACTTACAGCGAGAAGAAGATGCATGTGCTTTGGTTGCGCTACCTGACGGAAATTAACGAGAAGACGGAGGAAGTGCCCGCAGAATTATTGGAAAATCCTGAAATTCGTGAGGCGGTCACTCAATTGAAGAAATCCGCCTTTACCGAGGCGCAACTCTACAGCTACGAGCGTTTCTGGGACATGATAAGTGTGGAAAATACGCTGATAAACAGCATCCAGCGGCGTTATACAGAGGGATATAATGAAGGTAGGGCAAAAGGTGAGGCAGAAGGCAGGGCAGAAGGTGAAGCAAAAGGCAGGGCAGAGGGTAAGGCAGAAGAGAAGCGTGCTATTGCATCCGCGATGAAGGCGGCAGGGATAGCCGTTGCGTTGATTGCATCAACTACAGGCTTAAGCGAAAAAGAAATTGCAGATTTATAAAAGGAAACCAAGCGTTCACGGTTTTCAGCAGCTTTAACTAGCCGGAGGGTATTAGCATGGCGGGAAATATGACACGCTTTGTGTTATTATGCAGGAAGAGTTGGAGTATTGCTTTGCAGAGTTGATTGCTGAATTGGCTGAAGCATACCGTTTTGACGTGCAGGAAATGAAGCAGATTGGCAGGTCATTGGCTGATGCAACGCCGGGGATTCGCTTGCTTATTGCCGTTTCCGCCACGCTTCCGCGACGGTCTCTCCACGTCGGCAAGCGTTAATTGTGTGTGGCGGAAACGTGGCAAAAGCGTGCGAAAGCAAGCGATGCCATAGTTTTGTCAATGCTTAGAGAAGCGGTATTCGTCTACCAGTTCGAGAAGGGCAGCTCCGTAGCGTTCGAGGACTTTGTTGCCGATGCCGGGGATGGCAAGAAGCTCTCGTGAGGAGGTGGGCAAGGTGTTGGCAATGCCCAGAAGGGCTTTCTGTTGGAGCACCGTGTAGGCGGGCAATTTCAGGCGTTCAGCTTCGCGGTTGCGCCAAGTGCGCAGGCGGTTATAGAGTTCTGGGTGGAGGATGTCCGTGGGGACGGTGATTTTCTCGGCGGCGGTTTTCTTGGTTTTTGCCTTGGCGCGGGAGGGTTCAATCAGGGCTTTTGCTTTGGCTTGCAGGTAGGCGCTCACGGAAAAGCCTTGCCCCACGGCTTGCAGGGTGGCGGTTTTCACGTCGTATTCTTGTTGGAGACGTTCCATGGCATTGGAAATTTGCTTGCGGGCTTCCTTGTTGTCGATTTCCGGCATGCCCTCGGCAAGCAGGGCGGAGAGGATGTTTTGGGTCTCTTGCAGGAAATAGGCAGCCCCTTTGCTGGTGCGGTCGGCAATTTGTGGATTGGTTTCCCAGTCTTGGCTTGTGGACATCAGGTATTGCAGTTGTTGGTGGAAACGCTCGGAAACGTCCAGCAGTTTCTCCTTTGCCGCCTCGTCGGCGGCCCGGCAGCGTTCCACCCATTCCGGGTAGAGGCGTTGCACTTGCTCGGCAAGTAGGCGGCTGAGGTAGCGCAGCCGCCGTTTCAGCACATTGTAGTCGAATTGCTCCAGCAGCAACTGGCTGAAGTATGCCCGGCTGGCATCTTGCAGGACGGCTTGGTCTGGCTCATTGGCTTCCACGCCGGAGATGAATTGGTCGACGGCGGCATCCTTTATCAACGCCTTGGCGTTCAGCGGGCTGCTCAGCACAAGTCCTTCCAGGCTCTTGCAGCGGCTCAGGGCGACATAGACCTGTCCGTGGGCAAAGGCTGCGGAGGCATCCACAATCATCCGTTCGAAGGTCAGCCCCTGGCTCTTGTGGATGGTGATTGCCCAGGCGGTTTTCAAGGGGTATTGCCTGAAGGTGCCTTCCACGGATTCCCGGATGTCGCCGCTCTCTTCGTCCAAGGTGTATTTGCTGTTCGTCCATTCCTCGCGGTTGACCCGGATGGGGGTGCTGTCCTCTTTTCCTGTGACTTCGATGGATTGGGCGGAAATGGCGGTGACGGTGCCGATTTTCCCGTTGTAATACCTTTTTTCGGGCGAGGAGTCGTTCTTCACGAACATGACTTGCGCCCCTTTTTTTAGGAGCAGGCTCTCGTCCGTCGGGTAAAGGTAATCCGGGAAGTTGCCTTGGATTTCCGCTTTGTAAGTATATGCCTGCGTGGGCAATTGCGCCATTTTCATCTCGTTGATGCGCTTGGCGTTGTGATTGTGGGTGGTGAGGGTGATGTAGCCTTCCTCTTCCGGCGGGCGGAAATTCGGGAGATAGCGTTGGTTTAGGATGTCTAGGAAATGCACGTCGATGTGTCCTTTGCGGACATGGTTCAGCAGGTCGATGAATTGCTGGTTTTGTTGCCGGTAGACATGCTTCAGCTCGATGGCGACGTAGTCGGTGGCTGCCAATGCCCGGCTGTGGAAGAAATAAGCGGAGGGGTAGTACGGTTTCAGCAATTCCCATTCGCTGTCTTTAATCACAGGTGCCAATTGTTGCAAGTCGCCGATAAGCAGCAGCTGCACGCCGCCGAACGGCTTGTCCTTGTCTCGGTAGCGGCGCAGCACGTCGTCCACGGCATCCAGCATGTCTGCCCGCACCATGCTGACTTCGTCGATGACCAAGAGGTCGATGGTGCGGATGATGTTGATTTTCTCGCGGCTGAACCGGTGGGCAGGGCGGTTGCTGCCTTCGCCTGCCGCCTGGAACGTAGTGCCGGGGACGTAAGGGCTGAACGGCAATTGAAAAAACGAATGGATAGTAATGCCGCCTGCATTGATGGCAGCGACTCCCGTGGGGGCTACGACTATCATCCGTTTGGGGGAATGCTCCCGCAGTTGCCGGAGGAACGTGGTCTTGCCCGTCCCTGCTTTCCCGGTCAGGAACACGTTCATGCCGGTGTGCTCGATGAAGTCGCGTGCCAGTTGCAGCTGCGGGTTGTTCTCCATAGGCGCTTACGACTGTTTCCAGGTGGAAGCCAGTTGCTGGAAATAAATCACATCCTCCCAGTTGTCGCCCCGTTTGAGCCATTCTTTGCGGTAGCCTGTCTTGGTAAAACCAAGCGACTCAAAGAGTTTCAGGCTGGCGATGTTGCAGCTCGGAATACTGCTGTACACCTGGTGAAGTCCCAGATTCTCAAAACAGTAGTCCAACATGAGCCGGATGGCGGAGGAGGCGTAACCTTGCTTGCGATGCTCCATATTGTGAATCATGATGCCGAGCCCTGCGCGCATGTGGTAGGGGTCGAAATCGTAGAGGTCTACCAATCCGACAGGCGTTTTATCTTCCAGCCGCACAATCATCAGGCGGAGCTGTTTGGTTTCGTAAATGTCCTTGTCGGCGTTGTCGATGTATTTTTTCAACGTGAAGTGCGAGAACGGGGTGAGCGTGTCGCTGACATCCCAGAGGTCCATGTCATTTTCCCATTTGTAAAGGTACTCCAAATCTTCCGGTTCAAGTGCCCGGATCAATACGGTTTCATCGTTCATCATAAGGCTGTCATTTTACTTAATTGTTGTGCTTAATTTTCCTACAAATATATCTTTTTTCTTTTGAATGTTTATTTTTTCAGCCGATTTCTTTGTTTATTTTTATCGGGCAGTGGATTTTCGCTATTTTTGCAGGGCAGATAATAGGAAAAATGATGTATGATTTACTGACTGTAATAGGACCGACTGCCAGTGGCAAGACCCGTCTGGCAGTGCATTTGGCGCTGGCGCTGGATGGGGAGGTGATTAGCGCAGACTCGCGGCAGGTCTACCGTGGCATGGACATTGGCACGGGGAAGGATTTGGAGGAGTATGTCGTGGAAGGGCGGCGGGTGCCTTGCCATTTGGTGGACATTGTGGAGGCTGGATACAAATATAATGTATTTGAATACCAGGCTGATTTCAAACGGGTGTGGGAGGATTGCCGGCAGCGGGGCGTGGTGCCTGTGCTGTGCGGGGGGAGCGGCTTGTATGTCGAGGCGGTGCTGAAAGGATACAAACTTTTGCCGGTGCCTGCTAACGAGGCATTGCGTGCTTCGCTGGCGGGTTTGTCTCTGCCGGAATTGGCGGAACGCCTGGCGACTTACAAGAAATTGCATAATACGACGGAAATCGACACGCCCAAACGTGCCATCCGTGCCATTGAGATAGAGGAGTATTACCGCACCCATCCCCTGGAGGTGAAGGATTTCCCGGTCTTGCATCCCTTGATTGTGGGGGTGGATGTCAGCCGCGAGGTGCGCCGGGAGCGGATTACGCGACGGCTGCATGAACGCCTGGCACATGGCATGGTGGAGGAAGTCAAGCGGCTGCTGGATGCCGGCGTGAAGCCGGATGATTTGCTTTATTATGGCTTGGAGTATAAATATCTGACACTCTACCTTATCGGTAAACTTTCTTATGACGACATGGTGGCACAACTGAATGTTGCCATTCATCAGTTTGCCAAACGGCAGATGACCTGGTTCCGCAAGATGGAGCGTGAGGGGTTTGACATTCGTTGGCTGGATGCGGCGATGCCTCTTGCCGAGCAGGTGGAAACCGTCAAAAGCTGGTGGGAGGGAGCCGGCTGACTCCCTTACATCTCTTCGTCTGCTATTTCCCGGTCGATGGCTTCACGAATGTTTTCCACGAGGAATTCCTTTTCTTCGGGGAAATGCCGGATGGCTTCGCGCAATCGGTCGATTTGCTCCAAGGAAAGGCGGTGTACCAAATTCTCGATGACTGTGGACGCCTCGAATGCAACCAGGAAACTTTCATCTTGCAAAAGCCGGAGGAACACGTCCAGGTAGGCGGAATAGTCGAGGGCTGATTCCCAAACAATGCGGAGCAGCCCGCTGCGTGTCCTTTCGTCCTCAGCCTCCTCCAACTTCGAGATGAGCAAAGCACGGAATTGGCTGTCTTTGATGTCTGCCAGCAGGTTGGAGAGGGTGGTCACCAAGCGTTCGTCTTTGATTTGGCGTAAATGGTCTAACAGGGTGCCGGCAGCCTGCAAGTCGCCGTTTTCTTTGAAGTCGCGCAGGGCTTCGGCAATTTGTTCGTCGTCGCCGCTGCTGATTTTTTCCAGTAATGCTTTATTTTCCATAGCAGGGATTAATTTTCGTCCGCAGGACGGTTGTGATGTGCACGGGGATGATATTGTTCAATGGTTTCTCTCAGGAACTGGTCGTCCAGGTGGGTGTAAATCTCCGTCGTGAGGATGGATTCGTGTCCCAGCATGTCCTGCACGGCGCGCAAATCGGCACCGCCGGCAACCAGATGGGTGGCAAACGAGTGGCGCAACGTGTGGGGCGATACCGTTTTGTTGATGCCCGCACGGCGTGCCTGAAGCCGGATGATGTTGAAAATCATGACCCGCGACAGGGCGTCCCCGCGTTTGTTCAGAAGCAGGATTTTCTGGGCATCCCCTTGGGTATTCCATTTGTCCCTTTGGGGCAGGTAGGCTTTGATTTCTGTCTTAGCCCGCTGGCTGAGGGGGACGAGGCGTTCCTTGCTGCCCTTGCCTTCCACCTTGATGATGTTTTTGTGCATGTCGATGTCTGTCAACTTCAAGTGTGTCAATTCCGTTACGCGCAAGCCGCAGGAGTAGAGCAACTCGATGATTGCACGGTTCCGTTGTCCTTCTTCCCGTTTGAGGGGGATGGCATCAATCATGCTGTCAATTTCTGCCACTGTCAGAACGTGGGGCAACCGCCTCCCGAATTTGGGCGTTTCCAGCAGGATGGCAGGGTTGTGCTTGATTTGCCCTTCACACATCAAAAAATGGAAGAAGGAGCGGAGGCTCGCAATGCACCGGGCTTGTGTCCGGCTGTTGTTGCCAATCTTGTTGATGAAGGCAATGAATTTCTTCAGCATCTCGTAGGTCACTCCTTCCGGTTCGTCCAATCGGAAAGCGATT
This sequence comes from uncultured Odoribacter sp., assembly GCA_944321145.1. Taxonomy (GTDB): domain Bacteria; phylum Bacteroidota; class Bacteroidia; order Bacteroidales; family Marinifilaceae; genus Odoribacter. The sequence continues at coordinate 42,512 of CALUKF010000020.1, forward strand.
TGGATGAATCGGGATAACTTTTGGATGTCGCTCAGATAGGCGATGATGGAATTGGCTGCCAGCCCTTTCTCTAAAACCAAGTAAGTCTTGTAACTTTCAATGGCGTTGTCCCAGGTCATAGCTGTTCGTTTTATTCTGGTTTGTAATAGACATAATTGTATATGCACTCTTTTTGAGCCGATAAAGATAAGGATTATTTTGGTAAGGGAAGAGAAAAAATAATTATTTTTGCACAACAGAACATCAGATTAAAACAGAGTACGACATGCGTTTATTGATAATAAATGGTCCCAACCTGAATTTGTTGGGGATGCGTGAACCGGAAATTTATGGGAATGAGGGTTTTGATACTTATCTTCAGCGTTTGCGGGCAAAATATCCGGAAGTGGAAATCGAATATTACCAGTCGAATGTGGAGGGCGAGCTGATAAACAAGCTCCATGAAGCAGGGTTCAGTTGCGACGGCATCATCCTGAACGCCGGGGCGTATACCCATACTTCCATTGCCATTGCCGATGCTGTGGCTGCCATCCGCACGCCGGTCATTGAGGTGCATATTTCCAATGTTGCCCGTCGGGAGGAATTTCGGCGTCATTCTTTCCTTACCCCGGTGTGCAAAGGGGTGATTTCCGGTTTCGGTTTGGGGTCGTATGAGTTGGCAGTGTTGGATTTTTTAGTGGTTAAGAACGGATTACCAAATTCTTGAATTGTGATAAAGGCAATATTTTTCGACATAGACGGTACTTTGGTGAGTTTCACCTCCCACCGCATTCCCGCCTCAGCAAAAGAGGCAATATGCCAATTGCGGGCAAAAGGTGTGAAAGTGTTCATTGCGAGCGGCAGGCATTGGCGGGTGATGAACAATTTGGAAGGTCTGGATTTCGATGGTTATGTCACCTTGAACGGCACTTGTTGCTATGCGGGGCGTGACCTTCTGGTGTATAAAAAAGCCATTCCTGCCGAGGATGTGGCGCGCATGGCAGCCATCGAGGCAGGGGAGGGGGCTTTCCCCTGCATTGTGGTGCGTGAGGATGGCATGTTTATCAATTACCTGAATGCGGAGACCGATGAGGTGTTCCGCCTCTTGAATTTCCCGGTGCCTCCCGTGCAGCCTTTTGCAGAAGCTCTGGAAACGGAAGTGTTCCAGCTCATTGCCTTTTTCCGGGCGGAACAGGAGAAGCAGGTCATGGCGCAATTGCCCGGATGTGAGGCGACGCGCTGGAATCCCCTGTTTACGGATATTGTGCCTCGTGGCGGGAGCAAGCAGGTGGGGATGGAAAAGCTCTTGGCGCATTTCGGTATCCGCCGCGAGGAGTGCATGGCGTTTGGTGACGGAGGGAATGACATTCCCATGCTTCGTTATGCCGGCATTGGCGTGGCGATGGGCAATGCCCGCGAAGAGGTGAAAGCCGCAGCTGATTATGTGACTTCCTCGGTTGACGAGGACGGTATAGCTATGGCGTTGCGCCATTTTGGATTGTTGGACGGAAATAAATGATGAGCATGCAGCCTATGGACAGACAGCAGCCTGTGGTGGAGAACCATCCGTTGAAGCCTTTTTTCCCTGAGGGGGCACGTGTTTTAATGTTGGGAAGTTTCCCGCCGAAACGCGAGCGTTGGAAAATGGAGTTCTATTACCCGAATTTCCAAAATGACATGTGGCGGATTTTTGGTGAGGTCTTTTTTCGCGATAAGGATTATTTTTTGGCTCCTGGAGGCAAGGCTTTCCGCGAAGAGGCAATCCGGGATTTTTTGACAGCCAAAGGAATTGCCTTATCGGATACGGGATATAAGGTCATTCGTTTGAAAGACAATGCTTCCGACAAATTTTTGGAGATTGTTGAGCCGATTGACTTGCACCGCACCCTTCGTCTTTTGCCTGCTTGTGAGGCAATCGTGACCACCGGTCAGAAAGCCACCGATACCCTCCTCTCGCTTATCTCTGCGGAAGCCCCCAAAGTCGGGACATGCACCTGTTTTGAATACGACGGGCGGCAAATGCGCTTCTACCGCATGCCTTCCTCTTCACGGGCATACCCGAAACCTTTGGTGGAAAAGGCGGAAGATTACCGGCGCATGTTTGCCGCTTTGGGCATGTTGCCTTAGAAAGGCAGGTCGTCCACGTCCGGCAGAGGCGGGATGTCTTCCACGCGGTATTCCGGCACGGGCATGGGTTCCGGTGCTCCCGATGCGATTTTTTCAATGCGCCAGCCTTCGAGGTTGGTGAAATAAGTTACTTGCCCTTTGTTTTCCCATTTCCTTCCCCGGATGTTGAAATAGACTTTGATGTGCTCATTCAACGGGATGTTTTCCAACAGGTCGCACCGGTCTTGTATCAATTGCACTTTGACGAAATCATTCCATTGGGGATTTTTTTCGTTTTCCACTTCGATGACAAATTCCCGCTTTTGGAACCTGTCACTGATGTGTTGCGTGTCTTCTTTGTATATCAGCTTGCCGCTTATCTCGTAATTCATCTGTTTGTCCATGTGAATGTGTCTTGATTTGTTCTGTGGCATCTCCATGGCAACTGCATAGTGTCTGCATGGCATTTGCACCTTTTTTCGGGGTTTTCTCTGGCTTTTCTCCGGGTTTTCTCTGTCTGAAGCCGGAGAAAAGGGGGAATAAGGCTAAGATTTGCCCGTCTCAAGGATGCAGATGCTGTGCAGACACTATGCAGTTGCCATGCAGAACGTATGTGCCTGTTTTTTTATTTTTTCTCTGCGTTCTTCGGGGCTTCCGGAGTTACAATGTCCAAAAGTTCCACTTCGAAAATCAGGGTTTCGTTCGGACCGATGGGACCGCCGCCGCGAGGACCGTAAGCCTGGTCGGAGGGCAGGTAGATTTCCCATTTAGAGCCGACGGGCATAGCTTGCAGCGCCTTGCTCCAACCCTGGATGACGCGGTTCAGAGGAAATTCTGCCGGTTCGCCGCGCTTGATGGATGAGTCGAATTCCGTACCGTCAATCAAGGTACCCCGGTAGTGTACTTTTACGACATCGGTCGCTTTCGGTTTGGCACCCTCGCCTTTTTTGATGACTTTGTATTGGATGCCGTCGCTCAAGGTGTCCACGCCTGACTTTTTCAGGTTGTCCTCCAAGAATTTTTTGCCTTTTTCAGCGTTTTCTTGGGCACGCTTCATCGCCAATTGCTGGAAATAACGGTTCAGGTACATTTCCATAGCCTGGGGCGTAGTTTCGGTTTCTTTTTTCTGCAGGGCACTGTTCATGCCTGCCACGATGGCATTCATGTTGGGTTCTTCCAATCCGGTGCGCTGGATGCCAGAGCCATACATGTAACCGAGGTAAAAACTGGCAGTATCAGCTGCCGTCTTCAGGGGCGCGGAGGTCTGGTTTACGGTGCCGCTGTTGCAGCCCATGGCTAAGGCTCCGACTGCCAATGTGAGTAATGCATTTTTAATTTTCATGTTATAACTGATTTAAAATTGATTAATTGACAATTGATGATAGCATTAAACGATAGCCAAAAGTTCTACGTCGAAAATGAGGGTCTCGTTGGGACCGATGGCACGTCCTGCTCCGTGTGAACCGTAAGCCAGTTCTGACGGGATGTAGAGTTGCCATTTGGAGCCGACAGGCATGAGTTGCAGGGCTTCCACCCATCCCTGGATGACGCCGCTTACAGGAAATTCTGCCGGTTCGCCGCGGCGGATGGATGAATCGAAGACTGTGCCGTTGATGAGGCGTCCTTCGTAATGGCATTTAACGGTGTCGTCGGCTTTGGGCTTGGGACCGTCGCCTGCTTTCAGGATTTTGTATTGCAGACCGCTGGGGAGGGCAACAACGCCTTCTTTCCCTTTGTTCTCAGCAAGGAATTTTGCTCCGGCAGTTTTTGCTGCTTCCCCTTCTTCGTTCTTCAGCTTTTCAAAGAAGTCCTGAAGGATGTTTTCAGCTTCGTCGGGCATGATGGCGGGGATATTGCCGGCAAATATGGCTTGCACTGCGTCCATGAAGGCGTCAGGATTGATTTTTTTTACACCTATTTCGCGCAGATTATTGGCAATGCCTATTCCCAGGCAGTAGCTCACTTTGTCAAATTCGTTTGTGTACTTCATGTAATTGCTGTTTTTCTGTTTCTTTATTATAAGCACGCAAATATACATGAAAGCCGGGCGTAATGCAAAAAAAAACTTGTTTTTTTGGTCTCCGCAGAAATCATTCGATGCGACATACAAAAAGAGGCTAAAGACTGCGGTCTTTAGCCTCTGTATAATGGCGTAATTTTGCGCTGTTGCTTAGTCGTTCAGCGTGAAACGCAGGAATCCGGTTACTTTCAATTCCTTGTCGTTTGCTGCCAGATAAGCCCTTACACTTTCCTTGCCGTCTTTGATGAAGGCTTGGTTGAGCAGGGTTGATTCCTGATAGAATTTGTTCAGGCGACCTTCGGCAATCTTGTCGAGCATGTTTTCGGGCTTGCCTTCCTCGCGTGCTTTTTCACGTCCGATTTGCAATTCGTGCTCGATGACTTGCTGGGGCACATCGTCTTTGTCCACAGCAATCGGAGCCATGGCTGCCGCTTGCATAGCAACGTCTTTTGCTACTTGCATGTCTGCTGCTTTGTTGAAGCCGACAACTGTAGCTAATTTGTTGCCCAGGTGGATGTAAGCGATGGTTGCTTCAGCTTCGAGTTTGCCATAGTAAGCCAATTCCAGTTTTTCGCCGATGATACCGGTTTGTTCTGAAATGTGGTCTGCAATGCTGCGTCCGTCAATCTGGAGTGCCAGAAGGGCTTCCTTGTCGGCAGGCAGGTTCTCGAATGCACAGTCCAGAATGCTGCGGGTCAGGTTAATGAAATTCTCGTTCTTGGCAACGAAGTCTGTCTCGCAGTTCAGGCTGACGAGTGCACCTTTTTTGCCCTCGGCGCGTGCCAGGACACAACCCTCTTTTGCTTCGCGGTCAGCACGTTTGCTGGCTACGAGCAAGCCTCTTTTGCGGATGATGTCCACTGCTTTGTCGAAGTCGCCTTCGGCTTCCTGGAGGGCTTTTTTGCAGTCCATCATGCCTGCGTTTGTTGCGTGACGCAACTTCATTACATCAGCTGCTTTTATTTCCATAGTCGTTGAATGCTTTTAAAAATTATTCTTCTGTTGCTTCTTCTTCGTTTTCCTCAACGTCGGCCTCGGCTACTTTCTCTACCTTTTTGCCTGCGGGTTTCTTTTCGCCGCCTTCTTTGTCTTTTTCGGCTTTCCGTTCAGACAAACCTTCTTTGATGGCAGCAGCCACGTTGTCGATGATGAGGCTGATGGAGGTGGAGGCGTCGTCGTTGCATGGGATGACAAAGTCGATGCCCGTCGGGTCGGAATTGGTGTCTACCATGGCAAACACGGGGATGCCCAGCGTGCGTGCTTCCTTCACGGCGATGTATTCCTTCATGACGTCAACCACGAAGAGGGCAGCCGGCAGGCGGGTCAAGTCGGCGATACTGCCGAGGTTCTTTTCCAATTTAGCCCGTTGGCGTGCAATTTGGAGTTTTTCGCGTTTTGAAAGGTGGTCGAACGTACCGTCTTTCTCCATCTTGTCGATGTTGGTCATTTTCTTCACAGCCTTACGGATGGTGGGGAAATTGGTGAGCATGCCGCCCGGCCATCTTTCTGTCACGTAGGGCATATTGATATTGGATATTTTTTCAGCAACAATGTCCTTAGCCTGTTTTTTTGTTGCAACAAACAGAATTTTGCGGCCTGACTTTGCAATTTGCTTGAGTGCCAAAGAGGCTTTGTCGAGCATCACGGCAGTCTTGTTCAGGTCGATGATGTGGATATCGTTCCGCTCCATGAAGATGTATGGAGCCATTTTAGGATTCCATTTACGGGTGAGGTGCCCAAAGTGGCAGCCTGCTTCTAATAATTCGTCAAAATTTGCTGACATTTTCTTTGTTTTAAAAGTTTACATTCTTAAATTAAGCAATTGCCAGGTAGCCCCTTGCGGGAAGTCCTGTCAATTTAGATACTAAACTGAGTTTAACGTTTAGAGAACTGGAATCTCTTACGTGCTTTCGGACGTCCCGGTTTTTTACGTTCCACTT
>CALUKF010000021.1 GCA_944321145.1 uncultured Odoribacter sp.
CTTATCACCGCCCTCCGACATTACCGCTACGCTCCAATGGAGGAGGGCGGTGATTGCACTTCTATATTGAATCTATACTGCATAATAAGTGATGCCCTTTATCCGCAGCCGCAACCCGGACAATACCACGGGAAGGACAACCGCTTACTCCCTATTTTTACTGCTTATATCCGTCTGTTTTATGTAATATCTCCATATAAAATACATTTATTATTTTGTCAGAATGCAATTATTATACTATCTAAAACAATATAGCAACCGTATACTAATAATATAGTAATAATATACTACACGAAGAAACAACGGAAAATGAACGGAAAGAAAAGGTAAATGCAGGGGTATCGGAGAGGGCTTCCACACCACCGGACTATGGGCAGGGAAGGACAAGAAAAAGGCGGAATGGACGGCAAAAAAGAAAAGGAAAGGATTCAGGGAGGGGAATTTGGAGGGATGGGGGGATTTGTGTAGCTTTGCAGGAGAATTTAAAAAGGATTGTTATGAAGATATGGAATAGTATATTCGGGAGTTTCAAGAAGAAAAAGAAAGTGGAAGCGCCGAGGGGCGGAGGCATCGACGCGGCGCTCGAACGGGCGATGCGCGAGATGAGGAAGGAGCGCGGGGAGAAGGAGATTGAGTGGGAAGTGAGGTTTACGAAGACGCTGCAACTGGGGAGGCTGTATTCGATTGTGATATTGTTCGGGTTTCCGGGGGAGCGCGACGGGTTTGACCCCGGACTGAAGGGGTTTGTGCAGGCGAACAGGAACCGGGCAGTGACCATCGAGCCGCTGCATCCGGGGGTGGAGCCCGACCCGCTGGCAGACGCAGAGGAGGTGTTCCGCGCAACGGTGCATTACGAGGCGGTGCAGGTGGCAGCGGGAATTCTGGCAGTGCCGCAGGTGACGGCGGAGGTGGACGAGGCGGAGGGCTTGGTGCGGTTCCGCTGGGAGGCGGACGAGGGGGAGGGCGAGGACAGGCACCGGAACGACCTGGTGTACGGGGTGGTAGCCTGCCCGGCTTTCGGCGACTGCCGCATCCGCGAGCTGGGGAAGCGCGGGGAGTCGGGGGAGTGCGTGATTCCGGCGCGCCCGCAATGGAAGGGGCTGGAGCTGTGGGCTTATGTGTTCTCGACAACGGAGGACGGGATGGACGCTTCCGGCTCGGCGTGCGTAGCGGAGCGGGTCGTGCTTAACAATGTGGCATTAACGACGAAAGGTTAAGAAGATATGAAGGACAAGGAGTTTGTTGTCGGGATTGGGGAAACGCTTTGGGACATGCTCCCGGATGGCAAGAAGCTGGGCGGCGCGCCTGCCAATTTCGCATACCACGCGTCGCAGTTCGGGCTGGCGAGCCGAGTGGTGAGTGCCGTGGGGCGGGATGAGCTGGGAGACAAGGCATTGACGCATTTGGACAGGAAGGGGCTGGAGCATTTGCTGGTGCGGGTGGATTACCCGACGGGGACGGTGGAGGTGACGCTGGAAGCAGGGGGCATTCCCCGGTATGACATCAAACGGGGCGTGGCGTGGGACCATATTCCCTTCACGCCGGAGGTGGAAGAGCTGGCGCGGAGGACGCAGGCGGTGTGCTTCGGGTCGCTGGCGCAGCGGGAGGAGGAGTCGCGGAGGACGATTCACCGTTTTCTGGAGGCGATGCCCCGCGGGGAAGGGCGTTACCGGGTGTTCGACGTGAACCTGCGGCAGGATTTCTACACGCGGGAGGTGCTGGAGCATTCGATGCGGCAGTGCGACGTGCTGAAGCTGAACGACGAGGAGCTGGAGATTGTGGGGCGGATGGAGGGAACGGCGGAAGGGACGGCGGAGGAACGTTGCCGGGAGTTGATGGGCAAGTACGGGCTGCGGATGCTCATCCTGACGTGCGGGACGCGGGGGAGCTATGTGTTTGCACAAGAGGGTACGTCGTTTGCGGAGACGCCGCAGGTGGAAGTGGCGGACACGGTGGGCGCGGGGGATTCGTTCACGGCGACGTTCGTGGCTTCGCTGCTGCAAGGGAAGGACGTGCGGACGGCGCACCTGCGGGCGACGCGGGTGGCGGCATACGTGTGTTCGCAGGAAGGAGCGATGCCCAAGCTGCCGGAGGAGTTGAGGGCAGGCGATTAAGGAGGGACGGTAAGGACGTGGAGGAGTGCCATGGAACGGATTGTCAGAAGAATGCGGGAATTGTACCCGGTGTCGGACGAGGCGCTGGGACTGCTGGCAGGAAGGCTGGAGCGGCGGGTGTATGCGCCACGGACGGTGATTGTGGAGGCGGGGAAGGCGGACAGGCGGGTGTATTTCATCGAACGGGGGATGACGCGGTCGTACAGCCTGTGGGACGGGCGGGAGGTGACGAGCTGGTTTTCGCTGGAGGGGGACGTGACGTGCAGTTCGTGGTCGCTGTACCGGGGACGGGCAGGGTTTGAGTATGTGGAGACGCTGGAGGAGACGGAGGCGTATGTGACGACGACGGGGGAACTGACGGAATTGTACGGGCTGCACATCGACCTGGCGAATTGGGGGCGGGTGTTGCAGCAGGAGAATTTCTTGTTGTTGCAGGACGTGCACCTCATGCGGCTGAACCTGGAGGCGCGGGAGCGGTATGAGATGATGCAGAGGCTGTTCCCGGAGGTGTGCCGGCGGGCGAACTTGGGGCATATCGCCTCGTTCCTGGGCATCACGCAGCAGTCGTTGAGCCGAATCAGAGGGAGGAGGGATTAACGATTAACGATGAAGGATTAACGATTAACGATGAACGAGGGGGAGGGAGGGATTTTTTAACATAGGTGAAAAGGGAGGACGGGGGGGATGGGGTATCTTTGCAGGCGATTAAGGATAAGTGATTAACGATTAACAAGTAGCAGATATGAAAAGCGAATTGGAGAAGTGCATGGCGGGCGAATTGTATGACTGCCATGACCGGGTGTTCATTGAGCGGAAGGCGCGGGCATCGGAGTGGTGCCGGAGATATAACGCGGTGCCGTACAGCGAACGGGGAAAGCGGCATGCGATGCTGCGGGAATTGTTCGGGAGCGTGGGGGAACATGTGACGGTGGGCGACGAGTTCCTGTGCGGCTTCGGGGACAATATTTACATCGGGGAGCATGTGTCGGTGAATATCCGGTGCGTGTTCGTGGATTGCAACCGGATTACGATTGGCGACCGGGTGCTGATTGCGCCGGGGGTGCAGATTAATACGTCGACGCACCCGGTGGAGCTGAGGGAGCGGCTGAACGCGGATTGGGAGCCGGGGAGCGAGGCTTATTTCTGGCGGACGCGGGCGTTGCCCATCACGGTGGAGGACGATTGTTGGATTGGGGCGGGTGCCATCCTGCTGCCGGGGGTGACCATCGGGCACGGGAGCGTCATCGGCGCAGGGAGCGTGGTGAACAAGGATATCCCGGCGAATTGCGTGGCAGCGGGAAACCCGTGCAGGGTAATCAGGCGGTTAATGATGAACGAGGAATGATTAATGATTAATGATTAACGAGGAACGATGAAGAAGATGGTGATGTTTGATATGGACGGGACGATCGGGGACACGCTGCCGATGTGCGACGAAGCGTTCAAGCGGGCTGTGGAGCCGTACCTGCAACGGGCGATGACGGAGGAGGAGATTGTGAAGTTGTACGGGGTGAACGAGGAGGGAATGTTCCAGTTGGCGGCGGGAGGGCATTGGCAGGAGGCGATAGAGGATTTCTACGGGTATTATGCGGAAATGCACGAGGCGTGGTGCCCTGCGCCGTTCAAGGGGATGCGGGAGCTGCTGGGGGACTTGAAGGCGGCGGGGAAAGGGCTGGCGTTGGTGACGGGCAAGGGGGCGGAGTGCTGCCGGATGACGCTGGAGCGGTTCGGGCTGGCGGAGGGGGTGTTCGACTTCGTGGAAACGGGGGCGCCTGACCGCAACCGGAAGCCGGAAGCCATCCGGAGCATCCTGGAACGGAGCGGCGTGAAGGCGGAGGAGGCAGTGTATGTGGGCGACACGGTGTCGGACGTGGAGGCGTGCCGCGAGGCAGGCATCGAGTGCCTGTCCGCCGCGTGGGCAAAGAGCGCAAGGCGCGAGGCACTGGAAGCGGCGAACGCAGGGCGGGTGGTCGGCTCGGTGCAGGAACTGAGGAGGAGGTTGGGGATGAAGGAGAAGCGATGAACGATTAACGATGAATGATTAACGAGGGAGGAAAAAGAAGGTAGAAAGAGGATTTATATGAATACAATATGCTGCATCATTTGCCATCAGTATAAGGGGTGCGTTCATGCAAATGGCGGAAGCCCTCTACTTTCGCGTCGTCCAAAGTGCCTTCTGCCCATAGACGGTCGATTTCCTCCTCCGCCTGACGGGCAAAGTAGTCGGATATGATTTGCTTCAATTGGGAGAGCATCTCCGGCGAACGGACAAATGACATCATGTCAATCAGTTCCAATTGCGCTTTGTTGAATATGGTTGCTTGTATTGCTGACATAGTATTTCCTCCTTTTTGGTTCGTATAAGTATTCCAAGACAAAGTTAGTGTTTTTTACCTTCACTGCAGTTGGAAATCTCCGCTTTTTTCATAACTTTGTGGAGAGTATTCATTTATGATTTGGAACAAATAGATGACAATCGCTTCTATTTCATGGATTACTTCGGGCATCTGATACTTGCATACCAAAAGGATGGCGAAAGTTATTATGCCAACTCTGTCAATGATGAAAAATACGCCCCAAAGGAAGGGGCGTTTATAGAAAGCACTTTAAGGCAACTGCAACAGAATACCGAACAATGAGCTGTTTGAAAGGACAGCGGTGAAAGAAGGGCAAAATGCCTTTTTATCATACTCCCTCCCCCATCGGGGTACTCCCCCTACTTTAGGGGGAGAGTTTAGTTGCATTAATTCGCGCGCCCGGCGGAAGGGAGAGCGGAAATATTGCGTATCTTTGGGGCAGGAAAGTTTTAAAACAAAAGAGACATGAGACAGAATTTTGGAGCGGAAGCGTGGAAGGAGATACGGAGCGCGGAGGAAATGGAGCAGACGGCGCTGGAGTTGGGGTTCCTGCCGTTCTTCCGTTGCGGCATTCCGGGCTTCTCGATTGAGGAGCGGATTGCGGAGGAGTATTGGTTTTCGGACGAGGCGGAGGGGGCTTGGGAGTGGAAAGGTCCGGTCATCCGGGAAGGGCATTGCGCTTACGGGAAGTTCTTTGCGAAGAAGGCGGGGTACGTGAGCCTGGAATGGCTGCCCGACCTCATGAATTACCGGCGGGCGCAGCAGTATGCGAAGGACGAGGACACGGCGGCGCTGGACGACGTGGTGCTGCAGACGATTTGCGGAGCGGGGCATGTGACGGTAAAAGACTTGCGGCGGATGCTGGGGTTTGCGAGGGGGCGGAGCCGGCGGACGGCTACCGACCTGGTGAACGAAATCCCGGAGGAAGAACGGGTGTCGCTGGAGCCGATATTGACGCGGCTGATGATGGAAGTGCGGGTGGTGATTGCGGACTTCGAGTATAACATCGACCGGCACGGGAACCGCTACGGCTGGGGCGTGGCACGCTATACGACGCCGGAGACGTTGTACGGCAACCTGCGTACCGGGCGCACGCCGGAGGAGTCGCGGCAACGGATTTACGAGCACCTGCGAGGGCTGTTCCCGGAAGCAACGGAAAAACAGGTGGCGCGGCTGATTGGGTGAAGGAGGAAGGATGCCCTACCCTTGCTCTACGGCTGGTCAACCATTGCCTGACCATTGGTCAACCTCCCCTTCAATGCCCCCTCAATCCACCTTGGATTCCCCTTCGCTTCAACATCGTATCGCACGCAAAGGTGACACCAACTTGTTCCCAAGGAGAATGCACCGTGGTGTTGCCCACCCCTCTGCCAGCCCCCTCCCACTCTGCCTGCATCGAAAAAGAGAAACGGGCAATACGAAAAACTGAACGTAAAAGGGCACCCGGCTGCTATCCTGTCGCTATCCCCTCTATGGTTACTTCGCTGCTGTTGGGGTGCTGCTGGGCAGCTGTTGCGCTCGCAGCCGAAAGAGCATAGGAGCAGCATCGAAACACCTCCCTAACAGAGTGCGGGGAAATAGCAAGCATATCTAATTCTTTCCAATCTTTGAAGAATTGGAATGTTTTTCAGGCGAAGATTATTTTTTGTAATTTTTCGGGAGGAAATTGTTGGAGGGAGAGAATTATTTTGTACCTTTGCGGTGTCGAAATGAGACACAATTGTTCAATGGTGTAATGGCAGCACAACAGATTCTGGTCCTGTTTGTCCAGGTTCGAGTCCTGGTTGAACAACAAAAGAAAAGCCCGAATGTTCGGGCTTTTTCTATTTTATTGCTTACCAGCGGTTGCGGTGAACTTTCTCCGGTTTCCATTTATCTTTCGGTGCAGGGCTGTCAGCCGGATAGCCCACGGGAATAACGCAGAGGGAGTTGATATTCTCAGGCAAGGCTAGCGTATTCGCCACTACGCCCATGCGGTCGGGATAAGGATAAGTGGCTGTCCATACGGCACCCAAGCCTAAGGCTTGCGCCGCCAGCAGGATGTTTTCGGCAACGGCGGAACAATCCACGTACCAATAAGCGGATTTGGTGGTGTCGCCGCACACGACAATTGCCATCGGTGCTTGGGCGAGCATTTTGGCATACGGAAGGGCGGCTGCCATGGTATCCAAAGCGGCACGGTCGTCCACGACGACGAGTTCCCAAGGCTGGACGTTTTTGCCACTGGGGGCTGCCATCCCGGCTTTCAATAAGAGTTCGATTTTCTCCTCCTCCACCGCCTGAGGCTGATAGGAACGGATGCTGGTGCGGGCAAAAATGGCATCCATTGCGTCTTGGGTGTGGAATTTGCCCGTGCGGTCTTGTGTGTTGCATGCTGTCATGGCTACAAAAATTAAAAGGGTCATTAAATGGGTTGCTTTCATGGTATTTTATTTTAGTTCATCTGATTTCTTCAAACGGACAATCTCCCCCAAATCGGGGATGAGCACGCGGATATTGCGTTTGCGCGCTTCTGCAGCAAACACGGAAGGCGGGTCGCTGAGCGGTTCGTCCGAAAGGTCGAAGGTGCCGTAGTGCATGGGAATGGTCATCTTGGCGTGCATTTCCTCGGCAGCCGTCAGGGAATCATAAGGGGAAATGTGATTGGGCTGCATAAACCAGCGCGGTTTATAAGCCCCGATGCCCAACAAAGCATAATCCGGCACTCCGAAGAGCTCAGGGATTTCAGTGAAATGGTTGGAATACCCCGTATCGCCCCCATAATAAAGGGAAATCCCGTCTGCCTGGAGCATAAAAGCGCCCCAGAGCCGTTGCCCTCCGTCGTTGAGGGAGCGTTTGCTCCAATGCTGTGCGGGAAGGAAAGTCAGCTTCAGCTGCCCATCGTCGAGCTGCTGGTACCAGCCTGCCTCGATGGTTTCGATGCCCGGACACCAAGAAGCAATCAATTGCCCCACCCCCAAGCCGCAGAAGAGCTTCATGCGAGGATTGTTGCGGTGCAAGATATTTACGCTGTTTTTGTCGAGGTGGTCGAAATGGTCATGGCTGATGAGGAGGTAATCGATATGCGTGAAGACAGCAGGGTCTGCCGGGAAGCGGCTTTTCCGGCGGACAAAAGGGATGTTGCCGAATACAGGGTCGAACATGATGCGCCGTCCTGCCATCTGGAGGAAAAAGGAATTGTGCCCCAACCACACGAGGAAGTCACCGGCAATGGAGTCGAGGTTGTGAAGCGGGATAACCCGCGGATTCCAATTCTCACGCTTTTTCTCCTTGCGCTGCGGATTGGGCGAGAAACGCCACTTCATGATGTTGCCGATGCCGTGCTTGGTCTTGTGACGCCGGTTGACGAAACGCCCCCTGACAACGGGATTGCCTCGCCAATAGGGTTTTACGGTGATTAGCCCCTCATTCCTCCGAAAAGTGATTCGTTCGCCCATACGTATTTCATTTATTCAATTATTTCTTGTGCCTGCATATAATAAGGCATCCGTTCCCGGAGATGCGCCTCGACAAAATCGCGAAGCCCGCTGTCAGGCAGGTGGCTGACCAAAGGACGCTTTTCTTTCTTCCGCAAAAGGCGTGCCACAAGGGTATCGATATCGGGGTTGAGGAAAAGGGTTTTGCCTTGAGCATTCATGTAATCCATATTGTCGAAATAACAAGGCGTGCCCCCACCCGTCGCCATCACAAAACTCTCATAGAGTTCACAAACTTCGTGCAGGCAACGGCGCTCCGCTTTGCGGAACTCCTCTTCCCCACCCGACCGGAATATGTCGGGAATGGAGCAGGCTTCACGACGCACGATATAAGCATCCAAATCGATGAAAGTCAAGCCTAATTCCTTTGCCATCTGCCTGCCTTTCCGACTCTTTCCGGATGCCATATAACCAATCAAAAAGTACTTCATACGCCGCCTTTATTCAAAGTCCAACTTCATTTGCTCGTCGCCGGCAATCTCCTCAGGGTTGGTCACCTCGAACTCCACTTCGGGCTGGGATGCCGGTTCCGCCTCCTCTTCTTTCTCCAAGGGCTCAATTTCGCGGATTTCCTTGACTTCAAAAGTGGTCAGGCGTTTGCCCCTTGCCTTGAAAGACTTCTCAGCAATAAACTCGTCCGCCACAATCACCTCCGGCGGGCGATTCTCGTAACGTCCGCCAAATACCACTTCAAAACGGGGATGCCGCTCGCCGCTCAGGCACACCAGCCGAGACCCTTCGGCGTCGCCAATAAAACTATTGGGCTTGGCAAGGTCTTCAAAGCGGAAACGCTTCAAGTAATAGAAATTCTGCTCTGCATCAAAGAAAACCGCTGCCCAAACCTTATCAGAGTCGTATTTCTCAAAGACAATGCTCCCCTCGCTGTAATGGTTGCTCAGGTCGAAATCCGAGGTATAATAGGTGCCGTTTGCATTGACCACCAGGATGCGGTCATCGCCTTGGAACTCGCCCACATATTTCCCTCTGCCGTCGGTGTTCAAGCGGAGGACATCCTCGTCCAGCCAGATTTTCCGCCCCCCAAGGGTGGAAACGCCTTTCTGAAGGACGGTAATTTTGTGGATGTCGTTTTTGGATAGGATGTTGCCCTGCGAATCGCGCCCCTTGATGGCAAGGGAGGCAAAATCGTATTCAAAGACCAATTTCTTGAGGTTGGGCTTGGGCTTCAGGCAGACTTTCACGACTTCCGCCTCGCCGTTGGAGTTCGCAGAGAAGTAAAGTACCCGCGACCCGGAAGTGCCTTTCGTAAGGTTGTAGGTCTTGTCACGGGTCACGCCTGTCACGTTGAAACGCTTCACGTAGGTCACTCCGTACCGCCCGTCACGATAAGCCACGTTATAGATGGTGCGCTTGTCGTTTTTCTTGAAGACATTCACATAAAGGATGTCCTTGCCTACAAATATCTTATCGGCAACTTTCGTCACATAATACGTGCCATCCTTGCGGAAGATAATCACCTCGTCCATGTCCGAGCATTCGCAAATGAACTCGTCCTTTTTCAGGGCTGTGCCGATAAAGCCTTCCTCGCGGTTGATATAGAGTTTCTCGTTGGCAATGACCACTTTTGCCGCCTCAATATTCTCAAAGCTGCGGATTTCCGTCCGGCGTTCGCGCCCCTTGCCATAACGCTCCTTGATGCGTTCATAATAAGCAATGCTGTAAGGGATAATATGCTCAATATTGTGGCGCACCTCAGCAGCCTCCTTGTTCAATGCCTCAATGCGACGGTCTGCCTCGTCGGAATCGAACTTCGTGATGCGCTTCATTTTGATTTCAAAAAGCCGCTTGATGTCGTCGTCCGTCACCTCGCGGTAAAGCTCCGGCAAGAAGGGTTGCAAGCGTCCACGCACATGCAGGCTCACCTCGTCGAAAGTATCCAGTTCCTCGACCTCCGTGTCCTTATAAATACGTTGCTCGATGAAGATACGCTCCAAGGAGAGGAAATGCAATTCCTCCAGCAACTCGCCCAAACGGATTTCCAATTCCCGTTTTAGCAATGCCACCGTGTCGTCTGCCGAGCGTTTCAGAATTTCCGTCACCGGCATGAAATGGGGCTTTTCGTCCTCAATCACGCAAGAGTTTGGCGAAACGGACAATTCGCAATCCGTAAAAGCATACAGGGCGTCAATGGTTTTGTCCAACGAAACGCCCGGTGCCAGCTGGATGAGAATCTCCACGTCCCGGGCAGTATTGTCGTCTATTTTCTTGACTTTAATCTTCCCTTTCTCATTCGCCTTGATGATGCTGTCAATCAAAGACTGGGTGGTGCGTCCATAAGGAATCTCAGTGATTTTTAATGCCTTATTGTTCGCGTCCTTCTCAATGCGCGCCCGGATTTTGACATTCCCTCCCCGCATGCCGTCGCAATAGCGCGACACGTCAATCATTCCGCCCGTCGGGAAATCGGGATAAAGCACGAAGTCCTCCCCTTTCAGGTAAGCAATGCAGGCATCTATCAACTCATTGAAATTGTGCGGCAATATCTTGGAAGCCAGCCCGACGGCAATGCCCTCCACGCCCTGTGCCAACAGCAGGGGAAACTTCACAGGCAGCGTCACCGGCTCACGGTTGCGCCCGTCATAGGAAGCTTTCCATTCCGTTGTCTTGGCATTGAAAGCCACTTCCAAAGCAAACTTCGACAGGCGCGCTTCAATATAACGGGGTGCAGCCGCACTGTCGCCCGTGAGGATATTCCCCCAATTGCCCTGGCAATCCACCAACAGGTCTTTCTGCCCCAACTGTACCAACGCGTCGCCAATGGATGCGTCTCCATGGGGGTGGTATTTCATGGTGTTCCCGATGATATTCGACGCCTTGTTATAACGCCCGTCCTCCATTTCCCGCATGGAATGGAGAATGCGGCGCTGCACAGGTTTCAACCCGTCGTTCACATAAGGCACTGCCCGTTCGAGAATCACGTATGAAGCATAATCCAGAAACCATTTCTGGTACATTCCGTCCAAATGCTGGATGGAACGGATGCTGCCGATATTTTCTGCCGTCTCTTCTGCCATAGTCCTAACTATTTATTTGCCGCTCAACGGAGTTCGTCTTTTTCGATATACAAATTCTCGATGATGAAATCCTGCCGCTCCGGCGTGTTTTTACCCATATAATAATTCAACACCTCTTCAATTGAATCGCCTTTGGAAATGCGCACCGGCTCCAGGCGCATGTCCTTGCCGATGAAATGCACAAACTCTTCAGGCGAAATCTCCCCCAAACCTTTAAAACGCGTAATCTCCGGTTTCGGCGAAAGCGCCTTGATGGCATTTTCACGTTCCGCATCCGAATAACAATAGCGCGTCTCCCGCTTGTTCCGCACCCGGAACAGCGGCGTCTGCAAAATATATACATGCCCCCCACGTACCAAATCCGGGAAAAACTGCAGGAAAAAAGTCAGCAGCAACAAACGGATGTGCATGCCGTCCACATCGGCATCCGTGGCGATAATCACGTTATTATACCGCAAATCTTCCAAGCCGTTTTCAATGTTCAACGCCGCCTGCAAGAGATTGAACTCCTCGTTCTCATACACCACCTTTTTCGTCAGACCGTATGAATTCAACGGCTTGCCACGCAGGCTGAACACCGCCTGTGTATTCACGTCACGCGATTTGGTAATAGAGCCGCTCGCAGAATCGCCCTCTGTGATAAAAATCGACGACTCGTTCTTCAACTCATGGTTCGTATTGAAATGCACGCGGCAATCCCTCAATTTGCGGTTGTGCAAGCTCACCTGCTTTGCCCGTTCCCGTGCGATTTTCTGCACCCCCGCCATTGCTTTGCGCTCGCGTTCTGTCTCCTCTATTTTTTTCCGCAACAACTCAGCGGTATCGGGATTCCGGTAAAGGTAATTGTCCAACTCCTTCGTCACGAAATCCATAATGAAATTGCGCACAGTGGGACCTCCCGGCGCCATATCCTTAGACCCCAGTTTCGTCTTCGTCTGCGACTCGAACACCGGCTCCTGCACCTTGATGCTAATCGCCCCGATAATAGACGTGCGAATATCCGAAGTGTCGAAATCCTTCTTGTAAAAATCACGGATAGTCTTGCCGACAGCCTCCCGGAAAGCTGCCAAATGCGTCCCCCCCTGCGTAGTGTGCTGCCCATTGACAAAAGAATAATACTCCTCGCCATACTGCCTGCCGTGGGTCATCGCAATCTCAATGTCATCGCCTTTCAAATGGATAATAGGATAAATCCCCTCTCCGTTCATGTTCTCCATCAGCAAATCATACAACCCCCGTTTGGAGAAAAACTTATTGCCGTTGAACCAAATCGTCAGCCCCGTATTGAGAAACACATAATTCTTCATCATCGTCTCCAGATACTCGGCAATATAATGGTAATTGCCGAACACCTCCTTGTCCGCCACAAAAGTCACCCGCGTGCCGTCCGGCTCCTCGGTAGGTTCAATATCGCGTTCCTCCACGATTCTTGCCCGCGAATAGCGCACGTATTTGGTTTTCCCCTCGCGGAAAGACTGGATTTCAAAGACCTCGGACAGCGCATTCACCGCCTTGATGCCCACGCCGTTCAATCCCACCGCCTTCTTAAACGCCTCGGAATCATACTTCGCGCCCGTGTTCATTTTGGAAGAAGCATCCACCAATTTACCCAACGGGATGCCCCGCCCGTAGTCGCGCACCGTCACCTTCCCCTCCTCCACCGTCACGATGATTTCCGTCCCCGCCCCCATGGCAAACTCGTCTATTGAATTATCCACCACTTCCTTCACCAAAATATAAATCCCGTCGTCCGGCGCTGACCCGTCCCCCAGTTTGCCAATATACATGCCGGGACGCAGCCGGATATGCTCCTGCCAATCCAACGTCCTAATCGAATCTTCCGAATAATTTTCTACCATAAAGCACTATCTAATATCCATTTCGCCGAGAAATCCCGCCTACCCGGGAAAATCCCGTGCAAACTTAATAAAAATCCCGGAAAATTCAAATAGTGCCCCGGCGTTTCACTTGCCACGGGGCAGAGTCCACCGGCAAGGCAAATTCCCAAATCACGAAAGCCCTGCCACTGCCTGCAGGACAGCGGCGGGCGAAGCGTCTTTCAGCACCACGCGGTGCGCGCTGTCGAGAAGGTAGAGCGTAGGCATGGCTTTCAGGTCGTAGAGCAACTTCGTTTTGACTACAGCATCGTCCGTGGCGGAAATCCAGCCCGGCGGGAGGCTGTCCTTGTAGAGGCGCCAAATCTCCCCGTAGCCTTCCGTATACACTGCCAGCACAGCCAGCTTGCCTGCCTTGACGGCTGCCGCCAGCTCCGGCGAATGCTTCAGGAAATCCATGGTCTCGCGGCACTGCACGCAGTCCGGGTCATGGTTATCCAAAAGCCTGATTCACAGCACCAAGCACAAAACATCCAATCAACCTCCAATTAACAATAAATCAATAATATACAGCAAGCAACTTCGTTTCATCTCCATTTCAATTCCATTTTATCAGCATTTTAAAATGGAGATGAAACGAAATTGTATGGAAAAGGATATTAAATCAAGGAGTTGGAGGCATGAAGCGGCTGTTAAACGGATAGGGAGAGGGATACCGGAAAAAACAGGACGGAGGAGATGTTTTGGCAGTTACATCTCCTCCGTCCTATAAAAGGAATGGTTTGTTATTCCTCGAAGTAGGTGGTGTAGCTGTTCCAGAAGGCGGCGTTCTCGGCGATGTTCTCGTAGTAGGTGCGGCCTTCAAGGGGGGTGGGGGTGTCCATGTTGATGCGGGTGGTGACGAATTCCATGTCGCCGGAAACGTCGTTGCCCTCTTCTTCATAAGAGTAGGTGATGTGGACGCCACTCAGGAAGTAGACGGAGCGAAGGCGTTTGTAGGTGGAGGTGATTTGGGTGGTGACTTCGCCCTTGGGTTTTTCGTCGATGGCAACCAATTGCCTGCCGAGCGGGGTAAAATCGCGGGAAGTGATGTTTACCACGTTTTTAAGGACGGCAAAGTCGCGGAGGTTGATGTATATCTCACCGGAATAGGCGGTGACAGACGGAGTGCCGGAGGTGGAGAGGGTGGGTTTTTCAAGGGTGTAGGCAATGATTTGCACGGAATCGCCCTCGTAGAGGATGCGCCCTTTGCTCGTCAGTTTGTAATCGCGGGAATTGACGATGTCAAGGACATTGCGGGTGTTGCGCACCACGTCGGAGAGCAGGATGTCGTCGAGGCAGGTGAGGCCGTCGAGGACGGAACGGGGCTGCTCGCTGCGGCGCACTTCGTTGTATTTGTAGTTGATTTCACGGAAAGTGGTTTCCGGGTCGGAGCGGTCGTAGCCTTTGGAGTCATAGACGGTAACGGTGGCTTCCTTGGTGCGGGCGTCTCCGGCTATGTCGGTGGCGTATTTGAAATAGCCTTCGTAGTTGAAGGGCACGGAGATGTAGTTGTCGTTGATGTGGGAAACGACGTTGCGGAGCATTTTTTTGTAGATGAGGAGTTGCCCGTAGACGTCGACTTCGCCGATGCCGTAGGTGACGGGGCGCAACTTGATGACGATGCCGGGTTTGTCACGCAGTTCGTATGCCTTGTATTCCGCAGGGGCATAGCCGACGGCGGAGATGCGCACAATGTGGATTGCATATTTGTCGGGGATGCGCAATTCGAAATTGCCGTCCATGTCGGAAGCGACGCCTGCCACGGTGCCGAGCAAGCCGAGGTTGGCAAATGCCACGGGTTCATTGGTTTTACTGTCTACGACCATGCCTTTCAATACCATTTTTCCATCGTCCTGGGCGTTCATTTGAAGGCAGAGGACGAGCGTCATCGCCAGAAGCGCGAGCAGTCTTTTTTTCATCATTTTCCCTATCATTTTAGTTTTTTGGTTTTATGTTCGTTCCAATGGATGGGTTCGGCTATCCAAAAATTTGCAAGCAATTTTTGTATTGCGCTCACCTTTCACTATATTTGCCCCCAAAGTAAGTAATTATAAATCTTAAAACAAAATTGTTTTCAAACAAATAGAATAACGGGTTATGAAAAGGACGGTTTTATATTTCGGCGGATTTGTTGTTTTGTGTTCATTGTTAGGTTCTTGCGTGTCTAAAAAGAAATATGAGGATTTGTTGCGCGCAAAGCGGGACGCCGACCGGCAGATTGCGGAATTGCAGCAAAACAAGAGCCAGTTGGAGCAGGATTTGCGGCATGCAGAGGAAGATTTCAATACGGTACGTTATAAATTGACGGAGAATAATGCCACGAAGGATAAGACCATCGACGAATTGTACACGCAGTTGCGCACACTGGAAAGCAAGCAGGTGGAACTGAAGTCGGAGTTGAGCAATGTCTCTGACCAAATCAAGACGAACACGGCAACATCGAACGAGCAGATTGCGGCATTGGAAGGAAGCCTGCAAAAAATCACTACCGACAGAGACCAGTTGCGCAAGCAGTTGAACGAGGTGCAGACGAATCTGGAGTTTGAGAACCAAAAGCTCAAAAGCCAATTGGAGACGGCTGCCAAAACGGCAAGCGGAAAGGATAATGAAATCAGCAAGTTGCAAACGGAGCTTGACGAGCTGAACAAGAAGCTCAATTGGATTCGCAAGACGAAAGCCGAAGCCGATGCGGAAATCAAGAAGTTGACGAACCAAGTAAACTTGCTGAAGAACGAACTGAACAAATAAGTAGGGAATGCTTTATATCGTATTGGGCATTGCGGGGCTGCTTGCCGCAGTTGCCCTGTTCACTTTCATCAGCCAAAGAAAGCATCCGGAAAAGGAAGAGGAGGCGGTGGCGCCACCGGCGGATTGTTGCGGGGCGCATGCCGTTTGCGAGAAGGGATTGAAAAAAGCCGACCCGCACATCGAGTATTTCAATGACGAAGAACTGGACAGCTATAAAGGCAAAAGGGCTGAGGATTACAGCGATGAAGAAATTGACGCTTTCCGGGAGGTGCTGTACACGCTGCGGCACGAGGAACTGGAGGACTGGCTGGTCAGCTTGGAGAAGCGGGGCATTGAGTATCCGACGGCTCTGCGGGCAGAGACGTATGACATGTTGGGGTAGGTTTGGGAGGAGGCATTTAGTTATCGGCTCTTTTGAATATCTCGCGGCTCAGCCGGCATTTCAGGCAACGGTGGTTTTCGCAATATTCTTTGGTCAGTTCAATCAGGGCTTGAGTCTGGAGGGCGGATTCGATGGAAGTTTTCCAGGGGCTCCAAGCCCGGACGATGTAATTGTTTTCCGGCGGACATTCTTCGAGCCAGGCAAGGGCGCGTTCCTGCAAATCCTCCTGCCCCTGTTCGTTGCCATAGAGAAAGGCAAAGGGCACAATCGCATTGATGATGAGTATTCTTTTGAGGGAAAGTCCCATACAGCAGGGGTGTTTCCCTCCTTCTTCGGGGAAGAAATGTTTCGTCCAACGATCGGGAAGGCGCACGTCCAGCAGCTTTTCCAAATCCTTCACGGAAGCGGCTTGCAACACTTTGGAAAGCAAGGCGCGGAAATCCCGTAAAAACACGGCGAGGAGGACAAGCCGCACATTGGGGAAAGCGCCCGGACGTACCCGCATGAATTTCCATTGCCCGGCATCCAGGGCGGAAAGGTTGTGCTTGTTCTTCAAATATTGGTATTCGGTTTTCAAAGCCCGGATGTAATCGTCCTCTTTTTCGATATCCAAAAGACCGGAAGTCCCCAAGAGCAAGGCTTCAAGCGCGAGGGGCTTGTCCGCATAGCGCAGCAGGGTGCGATAGGGCAGGGCTGCAGCCAGTTGGTAAAAGGGTTCGGCATTGAGGTTGCCCGTCCAATATTTGCAAATCATCCGGTAAAAGCATTCTTCCCAATCGTGGCGGGTCTGTTCCCACACCAGGCGGACATTCCTGCATTTCCGCTCCAAACGTTCAATGGCAAGGGATTGCAGCGCCATGCGGAAACAGGCAGGGTCGATGCGCCCGAACGCATAGCGGCAACCGGGGCGCAGGTTATTGCCCGTGAGGTAAAGGTATTCACGGTAGAGCGGCTCGGCGTATTCCAAAACAAGGGTCTCGATTTCACGCCCTTGCTGATTGTATATCGGGGTGTCTGCCGTCCCGACAACGGAGAGGATGACGTTGTTGTAGGCACTGTCGGAAGGATGCCCGTGGCGGTTCCAATCGCTGTTGCGGCAATGCACCTCTACATTTCCTGCCCATTCCACTCCGTCAATCCTGAGACGGGCATTGAAAAAATCGGGTCCTGCATCGCGATTGTATTTCCCGGTGTCGATAATTTCAAGCTTTTTGCCTGACACAGTGGTAAAATCCCTGTTTTTAAAAAGGGAATTCGCCCAAACGTATTGTAAAAATTCTTCCTTCATAAGCCCTGTTGGTTTCTCGATAACAATATTACTCTAAAATTCATAAACAGCCAAACGATATGAAATATTTTTATATTACCTTTGCCGAAAGTTGATTTGAATCATCACGTAAACAATTATAGGATATGGAAGAAAACAAAGTAATCAGAGACAAAAAGGACAAGACGCTCATTGTTATCATTGTATGCCTGGCAGTTATCTTAATTGCCCTGTTCGTTTTTTTCATGATAGAACGAAATGAAAACAAGGCACACATTGCTGCCATCCACCAGGAAAAAGAGATGTTGCAGCAAGAATTGACGGAACTCAGCCATAATTACGACGATTTGAAGACCAATAACGATACTCTCAATGCCAAATTATTAGGCGAACAGGAGAAAATCGCGAACCTTTTAGACCAAATGAAGGAGTTTCGGGACAATTCCTATGCGGAAATCAATCGCTACAAGCGGGAAATCGGCACGCTGAAGGACGTGCTGCGCAGCTATGTCGTGCAGATTGATTCCCTCAACCAGTTGAACCAAAGGCTGGCTCAGGAAAATTCGGAGGTGCGGAAGCAGATGAGTTGGGTGCGTGAACGCAACAAGAAACTGGAAACCCAACAGAAGGACATGAAGGAGGTGATTGCCCGGGCAAGCGCCTTGCGCACAGAGAATTTCGTAGTCTATCCGGTGAATAAAAAAGACAAAGAAACGAACTGGAAAAAATGTTTCAACCTGAAAGCGGAGTTTGTCATCACGAAAAACATCACAACCGAAAGGGGACAACGCACCATTTACTTGCGCCTGAAGCGTCCGGATGACAAGGTCATCGCTTTCAGCGACAAATCGTTCTTCAAATACGAGAATGTCTCACTGACTTACTCTGCCAAACGCGAAATCACCTATGAAGGCGAACGCCTCGAAATGGCAATTTATTGGCCGAATGACGGCAGTTTAATCAAGGGAAAGTATATTGCAGAACTGTTTTGCGACAATGAAATCATTGGTACAACAGAGTTTTTCTTGAAATAATTTGACTTGCACGAGCCATGAGGAGCCAGATGATATGGATTGTCAGCCTCATCCTGATTGTTCTGATTGACACGGCATTCGGCTATCAAATCCGGAGAATGCTCCGGAAAAAATGGCAGAAAATAGTCTACGTGGGGCATACCCTGCTTTTCGTGTCAGCCGTGCTCATCGTGCAATTTTGCCTCATACAGGGGAAAAGCAACGAAGCATTCCTGCGGACGGGAACAATGCTTGCCATCCTTTTTATGGTCTATGTGCCCAAATTGTGGTATGTGCTCCTGCACGCTTTGGGAAGCCTGTTCAGGAAACAGGTGCCGTTTCTTTTCCATGCGTTGGGGTTCATAGGCAAAAGCGTTGCCCTCTTATTGTTTATCGTTCTGTTGTACAGCATTACGGGAGGACGGTACAATTACAAAATCACGCAGGTGGAAGTGCCGATTGCCCATCTTCCGGAAAGTTTCGAGGGGTTCAAAATCGTGCAACTTTCCGACCTTCATCTGGGAAGTTATGGCAAAAACTACAAGGGTGTTGCCCGGCTGGTGGAAGAAGTAAACGGGCTTCACCCTGATTTAATTGTTTTTACCGGCGACATGGTGAACAACCGTGCCGGTGAAATCGTCCGTTGGATGCCGATTCTCGAACAATTGCAAGCCCCGTATGGCAAATATGCTGTCACAGGCAATCACGACTACGGAAGTTATGTGCGTTGGAGCAGCCCGGCAGCCCAAGAGGAAAACATGCACCAGTTTTACGGGCACATGCAGGCAATGGGGTTCCGGATGCTGATGAATACCCGCATTCCCCTTGTCCGGCAAACCGATACGCTGTGGCTTGCCGGCGTGGAGAATTGGGGCAATCCCCCTTTCCCGAGATATGGGAAACTCAACGAAGCGCTTCAAGGTTTAACAGCGGACAAGCCTGTCATTCTGCTTTCGCATGACCCATCGCATTGGAGAGGCGAAGTGCTGGGGAAACCGGTAGCCCTGACCCTGTCGGGGCATACCCACGCCATGCAGTTCGGCATCCAAATTGGAAAAATGGAGTGGAGCCCCTCGCAATACATGTATCCCGAATACGACGGGCTGTATTGCGAAAACGGTCAATACTTGCATGTCAGCCGTGGACAAGGCTACATCGGGTATCCGGGCAGAGTCGGGTTACGCCCTGTCATTACCCAAATCATCCTGACGCAGCCATCAAACAAGCGTTTTTAAATGCTAAAAGGGGGCGTCTTCAAAATTGCTTCCCGACTCAAAGCTGCTCCGCAAGGTGCCGAATCCTTGGTCTAAAGCAGGCGTCTCCTCGTCATTGATTTTCGAGGTGAAAGTTTGCGTCACCACCTCGCGGTCGTTGTATCCGAACGGCGAAACGGTCTCCAAGTCCTCAAAAAGGGTCAACTCTGCCCGGAAACGCAGGTTTACTTCCCCGACCGCCCCGTTGCGGTGCTTGGCGATAATGATGGTGGCAATCCCTTTCATTGAATTTCCTTCATTGTCTTCCATGATGCCATATTTCTCCGGGCGATGGATGAACATCACCATATCCGCATCCTGCTCAATAGAACCCGATTCGCGCAAGTCTGAAAGCATCGGTTTTTTGTCCGGACGCGCCTCCACTCCGCGGTTCAACTGCGAAAGCGCAATGACCGGAATATTCAATTCCTTGGCAATGATTTTCAGCTGGCGGGAAATCATGCTGACTTCCTGTTCACGGTTGCCCCGCATATCGGCTCCTGCCGTCATCAACTGCAAGTAGTCAATAATCAGCACCTGAATGTTGTGCTTTTGTTTCAGGCGGCGGCATTTCGCCCGCAATTCAAAAATAGAAAGGGCAGGCGTGTCGTCCACCAGAATAGGAGCTTCGACCAATGCCTTTATCCGGGCATGCAACTGTTGCCAGTCTTCCTTGTCCAATTTTCCTGTCTTCAACTTTTCGGAATTCAATCCGGTTTCCATTGCTATCAGACGGGTCACCAACTGCACGGCAGACATTTCCAACGAGAAGATTGCCACTGCCTGTTTGTGCACCACTGCCATGTTGCGCGCCATAGACAATACAAACGCTGTCTTGCCCATTGCCGGACGGGCAGCAACAATGACCAAATCCGAAGGCTGCCAGCCGGCAGTCACCGCATCCAAGGCAGTGAAACCGGAAGGTACCCCGTTGATGCCATCGGGACGTTCCGAGGCACTCTGTATGCCTTTAATAGCCTCCTCGATAATCGGCGCGATTTCCACCGTGTCTTTCTTGATATTGCTGTCAGCAATGTCGAACACAGCCTTTTGCGCCTTGTCTATCAAGTCAGACACGTCAACCGCATCGTCGTAAGCCATAGACTGCAGCTCGGTGCAAATGCCTATCAATTTGCGCTGCAAATACTTCTGAATGATAATCCGGACATGAAATTCGATATGGACAGCCGAAGCTACCCGTGAAGTCAATTGCGACAAATAAGAGTAGCCGCCCACTTGCTCCAACTCGCCGCTTTGCCTCAGAGACTCGCTCACGGTCAGCAAATCGACGGCATCGTCGTTGATGCACAATTTTTGTATCGCCCGAAAAATCCGCTGGTGGGCTTCTTTATAAAACACCTCAGGCTTTAACAAATCGCCGACAATCGCAAAAGCGTCTTTCTCAAGCATCAATGCGCCCAAGACCGCTTCTTCCAAATCCACTGCCTGTGGAGGTATTTTCCCATATTCCTCCTGCAAATCTTTCAGCGTATTTTTGACATTCAAATCCGGTTTCTTTGCCATATTCTTCTATTTAATCCCTTAAATCACTCCTCTTTTTTTCAATTCCCAAAAACAGCGGGCAGTGGCTTCCACGTCCGCCATGGCGTTGTGGGCATTGTCGAACCCCTCGCCGAACAGCACTTGGTGCAGTTCCGACAACTTGGGCGCCTTGAATCCCCGTTTCGCCGGTAGTTTGCAGTAGCGGGTTGCGGTTTTCATGGTACAGCACTTCGGCTTCAAAAACAAGGGCGTCAGCATGTGCAGCCGCTCGAATTCCGCCCCCACAATGCATTCGTCAAAACTGATGTTATGCCCCACCAGCAAGGAGGCTTGCTCGATTTCGCCGGCAAATTCCTCCATGACCTCCCGCAACGGCAATCCTTGTTCCCGTGCCATGACGGTCGTAATGCCATGCAATTTCGCCACTGCCGCCGGTATCAGAAAACCGTCCGGCTGTATAATGGCATTCCGGCTCCGCAATGTCTGTCCCTCCGCATCGCACACGATCCATGCCAATTGCACCAACCGCGGCCAATTGTCCACGTCGGTCACCGGTGCATTCCAACGCCTCGGCAAACCCGTGGTTTCCGTATCAAAAAACAAATACATATATCCAAACTTTATATTCAGGTGCGCAAAATTACAAATTAAGTCCTACATATCCGCAGCGCTGCCCTCTACTTTACCAACAAGTTTTCCGCAGCTTCCAACGCTGCCGCTGAAATCTCCTCCCCGCTCATCATGCCCGCAATTTCCCGAACCCGTTCTTCCTGTGAAAGTTTGTGGATACGCGAAACAGTCGCGTCCGCACGGTCCTCCTTATACACTTTGAAATGGCAATTGCCTGCCGCAGCAATCTGGGGCAAATGCGAAATGCTGATGACCTGCATCCGTTTCGCCATCTCCTTCATCATTTGAGCCATGCGGTGCGCCACTTCGCCCGAAAGCCCCGTGTCGATTTCATCAAACACGATGGTGGGCAACTGCTTTTTGCCCGAAAGAACGTATTTCAATGCCAACATCACCCGCGAAATTTCTCCCCCGGAAGCCACACGCGCAATTTCTCCCGGTTGCTGGTTCTTATTAGCAGCAAACAGGAATTTCACCTCATCGCATCCCGTTGGCGTGAAATGCGGCAGGGGCGCAACGTTTACCACAAACTCCGCATGCCGGATCCCCAATCCCGTCAACAGGTGCTTCATTTCCTCGCACAATTTCCCTTCCATTCCAACCCGTGCTTCGTGAATTTTGTCGGCTGTCCCTTTCAGCCGGACGCTCATCTGCTGCAAACGCCTCTCCAAAGCGGCTATTTCTTCTCCCGCCCCCTCGATATGTTGTAA
Source organism: uncultured Odoribacter sp. (assembly GCA_944321145.1). Classification (GTDB taxonomy): domain Bacteria; phylum Bacteroidota; class Bacteroidia; order Bacteroidales; family Marinifilaceae; genus Odoribacter. The sequence goes on from CALUKF010000021.1 coordinate 22,363, forward strand.
CTGTTCTCCTATGGAGTCATGCAAAGCCACCAGTTCCTCCACTGACTCCACTTTGTATTTATACATCAAATCATAGAGCACATTCAAGCGTGCGTGAATCATTTCTATCCTCTTGGCATCGTATTCCACGCCTTCCGCCTTCCGTTCTGCCTCATCTGCCAAGTCATTCAATTCAATCACCACCGAGTCCAAACGCTGGCGGTACTCCCCCGCCTCCGGCAGAAAAGCCTCAATTCCCTCCAAGCCGTTCACAAGCCCTTTCAATTCCCCAACCACCGAACGCTCCTCCTCCCGCAACTGCCATGACATGCTGCCCAAGACCGACTTGATGCTTTCGGCATGGGTCAACACATCCAATTCCCGTTCCAATTCCTCTTTTTCACCCGGCTGTAAACGGGCGTCTTCCAATTGGGCGAAACGGAAACGCAGGTAATCGCCTTCCTTCTCCGCCTCCGCTGCCCGTTTTTTCAATTCCTCCAGTTCCGCTGTCCCTTTCCGGTAATCGCTGTACAATGCCCTGTATTCCTCCAGCAATCCGTCGTTCCCGCAAAAAACGTCCAGAATGTCCGTTTGAAATTCCGGCTTGCCCAATAGCAAAGACTGGTGCTGGGAATGTACATCCACCATAAAACCGCCAAACTCTTTCAGCAACTTGTTGTTTACGGGCGTATCATTGATAAAACCGCGCGACTTCCCCTCCGCCGTTACTTCCCGCCTCACCGTCGCACAATCCTCATAATCCAAATCATTTTCCTCAAACCATCCTTCCAAACCATATCCCCGCACATCATATTCGATTTCCACCACACATTTCCTCGTCTTGTCCATGATCGCCGAGGCGTCTGCCCGCTGTCCCAGGGTTAAGCCGATAGCTCCCAATAAAATAGACTTTCCGGCACCCGTTTCGCCCGTAATCACCGTCAAGCCTTTTTCCAGTTCAATCTCGGTTTTGTCTATCAGCGCATAATTGCTTATACTTATATTCTTTATCATACTCCCACTTCTTTTATTCCGACAAAGATAGTTTTTTTTCAACTCCCTTTTTTCATTTCCCATTTTATTTCCTACTTTTGCGCCGTCAAAAATCGACACATTACATAATAGTTCTTTAATCCCATGACAAGTAGAAGATTAATCAGAATAAAAGTACTGCAGCTGCTTTACGCTTACAGCAAAAAAGAAAATGCTACCCTTGCGGAGATCGAACGCGACATCCTGCAAAGCATGAAGAAAAGTACCGACCTCTATTACGAAACCCTCCTGTTGCTCACTGAAGTGAGGCGCAAAGCATTCCTGAAAATCGATGCAGCCCGCAACCACTTGGTTGCTTCCGAAGAAGACCTCCATCCCAACATGCGTTTCGTAGAAAACCCTGTTTTCGACATCATCGAGAAAAATCGGAAATTCCGTTTCTATATCAACAACAATTTGATTAGCTGGGAAAATTCACCGGAAACTATCCTTTATTTTTACAATAAATTCATCGGATGGGAGAAATACCGCCAATACATGAGCCGCCCGGAAGTGACTTTTGCAGACCACAAACAACTGCTGTTGGATTTTTTCAGCGAAATTCTCATCCAAGACGACCTTTTTTTCCAAACCATGGAGGAAAAGAACATCTATTGGAACGACGATTTCGAATTGGTATTGAGCGTCGTCTACAAAACCCTCTGGCACATCCAAGAAGACATGGACGAAGAGTCCGAACTCCTTTACCCCATTTACAAACAGGTGGAGGACACGGAATTTGCCCGTACCCTGATGCGTAAAACCTTCCTCGGATACGAACAAAACATCGCTACCATCAACGAATACATTCAAAATTGGGAAATTGAGCGCATTTCCGAAATGGACAGGCTCATCATGGCATGCGCCATTGCCGAGCTCAAAAACTTCCCGACCATTCCCATCAAAGTCACCCTTGACGAATACATCGAAATTTCAAAAACCTACAGCTCTCCCAAAAGCAGCTCCTTTATCAACGGTGTCCTCGACAAAATCGTCAAGCGGCTGAAAGAAAACAACGAAATCATCAAAAAAGGCAGGGGATTAATCGAATAATTCCTCTGCCTTGATAAAAGCATAACGGAAAGCGACCGGTATCGGTCGCTTTCTCTTTATTCTTTGTTTTTCTTGTCCTTTACCCCCTTCACTTCTTCGAAGCCTTTGCCGAAGACGCCCATGACGGGTGCCATAGTCATGAAGACGTTGGGGTCGATTTGTTTGGCGATGCGGAGGACGTCGAATGCCTCGTGCTTACGGGCGACGATGAGGACTATTTTCTTGGTCTGCCCGGTGTACCAGCCATGGGCATCAAGGATGGTCACGCCACGGTGTACCCGCTCCGTCAGCTCATTGGCAATCTTTTCGTATTGGTCGGAAAAGATGAAGAGTTGGGCGGATTGGTTCCTGCCCGTCATGACATAATCCACAGTAAAAGAATTGATTCCCATCAAAGAGAAACCGTAAATCAAGCCCGCTACCGCTTCACGGTCGATATGGTCGTAGAGCAGAAGCGAGGAGAGAATTACACAGGAATCTGCCGCCATCAGCACCTTGCCGGGGCTGACGTTGTGGTATTTGGTTACCAACATGGCAATGATGTCCGTTCCCCCTGTGCTGCCACCGACCGATAGAGAAAAACCGATCCCGATGCCGGCAAGCATACCGGCAATAATCGTACTCATGAATTTCTCGTCCGGCAACAAGCCTTCTACGGGCATCAGCGGTTGCATGATTCCCAAGAATACACTGCCCACAATCATGGCGAAAATGGTTTTTACCCCGAATTTCGGTCCCAACACCTTCATGGCGATGACCAAAAGAATCACATTCACCACGAAATAGCCCACCCCGACAGGCAGACCAAAGAGGTAATACAATACCGTCGCGATACCGGTGGCACCGCCACCCACAATCTTATGCGGCACCAAAAAAGCGGTGGCGGCAAAAGCGTAGATTATCATTCCCAAGGAAATCAAGATATAAGGCTTGGTTTCCTTCCACAAATTTTGCTGTTTCATCATTTATTCATTTTTTGCCAAGTGTCTTTCAGGGATACCGTGCGATTGATGACCAATCTGCCTTCCGTCGTATCGGGGTCTACGCAGAAATAGCCCAAACGCTGGAATTGGAAACGGTCGCCGGGTTTTGCATTCGCCAAGCTTGCCTCCAATTTGCATCCTTGCAGGACACGCAACGAGTTCTCATTTATAAATTCTTTAAAATCCACATCTTTATGTCCGGCAGGGTCTTCATCCTTGAAAAGACGGTCGTAAAGACGCACTTCCGCCTCAATGGCATGCGGGGCAGACACCCAGTGCAGTGTGCCTTTCACCTTCCGGTTGGAGGCTTCGCTGCCGCTGCCGCTCCGGGAATCCGGGTCATAGGTGCAGTGAATCACCGTGACATTGCCGTCGGCATCTTTTTCAATCCGGTCAGTACATTTAATAATGTAAGCACCCTTCAAGCGCACTTCCTGTCCCGGTGTCAGGCGGAAGAATTTCTTCGGCGCGTTCTCCATAAAATCGTCCCGTTCGATATACAATTCACGGGAGAAAGCCACTTGGCGGGTTCCTGCTCCCTCGTCCTCCGGATTGTTCTCGATTTCTACCATTTCCACTTGCCCTTCCGGATAGTTGTCCAACACCACCTTTACCGGTTCAAGCACTGCCATCACGCGCGGAGCCACCCGGTTCAGGTGCTCACGGACGCAGTATTCCAACAGTGCCATGTCCACCACGATTTCCCGGCGGGCAACCCCCACCTTTTCGGCAAACATGCGGATGGACTCAGGCGTATAGCCCCGGCGGCGCAAACCGCAAACGGTCGGCATGCGGGGGTCGTCCCAGCCTGCCACGTATCCTTTCTGTACCAACTCCAAGAGGCGGCGCTTGCTCATCACCGTGTAATTCAAATTGCGGCGGGCAAATTCAATCTGCTGCGGGCGGTATTCCGTATGCGTCAGTTCATCCAAAAACCAATTGTACAGCGGGCGGTGGATTTCAAACTCCAACGTGCAAATCGAATGGGTAATCCCCTCCAAATAATCACATTGCCCGTGGGTGAAGTCATACATCGGATAAATGCACCACTTGTCCCCCGTGCGGTGGTGGCTGCAATAAATGATGCGGTACATGATGGGGTCGCGCATCAGCATATTAGGCGAAGCCATGTCTATCTTTGCCCGCAGGACGCGGCTGCCTTCCGGAAACTCCCCTGCCTTCATGCGGCGGAACAAATCCAGATTTTCCTCCACCGTCCGGTCGCGGTAAGGGCTGTTCACGCCCGGTTCCGTTATCGTCCTCCGTCCTGCACTGATTTCCTCTGCCGACTGGTCATCCACGTATGCCTTCCCGTCCAGAATCATCTGCTCTGCCCAGTCGTAAAGCTGCTGGAAATAATCCGAAGCATAGCGGACAGGTCCGTCCCACTGGAAGCCCAGCCATTTGATATCCTCCTGGATGGCATCCGTAAATTCCACATCCTCCTTAGAAGGATTCGTATCGTCGAAACGCAAATTGCATTTCCCGTTATATTTGGCAGCCAAACCGAAATTCAAGCAAATCGAAGTGGCATGCCCGATGTGGAGATAACCGTTAGGCTCCGGCGGGAAACGGGTATGCACCTTTCCTCCGTTCTTGCCATTGGCAATGTCCTCTTCTATAATCTGCTCAATGAAGTTTAAAGCCTTTTCTTCTTCCGGCTCTGCAATGTGTTGATTTGTGTCCATAATCAAATTATCATTTTATCCGGGTACAAAAGTAAGTAATTTATGAGAGTTTTAAAAGTTTGCGTATATTTGCAGCGATGAAAAAAATAATTTGCATACTCATATTAGCGACAGCGCACCTCATTTGCTTTGGACAAAGCGAATTTGGGCAATACGACCCCTTCGGACAGCAGCAGGAAAGGGAAGACAACTCCATGTCATCCAGCGACTCCACTGAAATAGATGTTCCCCATTACCGCTATACTTGGCAATGGATGCGCGACGGCGTCTATCCGCAGGAAGTGCCCTTGGACACCCTCCAGGACGGCATCCAAAACGCCAACCTGATTTTCAAAGAAAGCATTTCCAACACCTATTTGGGCAACTTTCCCTCTCCTTATGAGTCGAATATTTTCATCGAGCGCAATTCCGTGCAGGATTTCTATCCCCTCACCTACATGCGTGCCTACCTCTACCTCCCGGAGGACATGACCAATTTCAACACTACAACCCCCTTCTCCCGCCTGCGCTACTACACCGGCGGCGGCAAGGGGAAAGCTGAGAACCTCTTGGACGTATGGCATGTACAGAACATTCTTCCTTATTGGAGTGCCGGTCTGCGCTACCGCACCATCACCGGCGACGGGCGATATACCAACCAGAAAACCAAGGTAAGCATGTTTGCCTTTTTCACCTCATACGAGAAGGAGCGCATCGCGCTTTCCGCCTTTTTCGACCGTAACAAAGGCGAAATCGAGGAAAACGGCGGTATCAGCGACCGCTATTTCGTTGTCGACACCGTCGTAAAATCGGAAAACATTCCCGTCTGGCTGAACGGCAACGAGGTGTACAACACCTTCCGCAACATTAACCTTGACATTCAGGCACAATACAACCTCGGCAAGGCAAAAGAGCTCATCACCCCTGTCGATAGCACGACCAACGACACGAACTACACTTACCCTGCCAAAGCCGTCTTGAACATCCGCACCGAAGGCAACCGCCACACTTTCGAAGAAGGGAGCATCAACACCGACTTCTACCGCCACACCTACATCGACAGTGCACAAACCAACGACTATTACAACAACAAAATACTCGACATCTCCGCCCTCTTCGTCATGAACGAGCACCCCAAATACAAATACCTGCCGGGGTTGTACGCCGGACTGGAATTCAAACGCCAGAAATACGAACGCCGTGTGGACTACGACACCGTCAGCCGAGGTTCCATCTACGGCTCCGACGTCTATACCGGCACTTACCTCACAGCCGGCATCTTCAATGTCGACACCAACGCTTCGCTCACCTACGACGTACGGGGGCAGTTGGGCGTATTGGGCTACTACGCCGGGAATTTCGACATTGACGGCTACATCAGCCAGGCGCTCAACCGTGAAAGGACAACTTTTCTCCGTGCAGATGCCTCCATCCGCCTCCAAAGCCCCAACCCTTTCCTCAACCACTATGTGGGCACCCACGACCAATGGGACAATGATTTCAAAGCCGTCAAAACCATCAACCTCGAAGGCCGCTACATCAACCACCGCCTGCGCACAGAAATCGGGGTAGGCTTCTCCAATGTATTCAGCCACATCTACTTCGATTCCACCGTCATGCCACGGCAGAGCGGCAAGGCTTTGATTGTGCTGACCGCTTGGGCGAAAGAGACATTCCGGGCAGGGCATTTCTATTTCGACCAGAACGTCTATTTCCAGAAAAGCACGCAGGAGGACATCCTTTCTCTCCCTGCCATCTCCGTCTACTCCCACAACTACTACCAGAACTACCTCTTCAAGAACGCCTTGCAATTGCAGGGAGGCATCGACATATTTTACAACACCGCTTTCTATGCCGACAATTACATGCCCTCCGTCATGCAATTCTATAACCAGCGCAAGCTCAAGACAGGCAACTATCCGAAAGTCGACGTATTCCTGAACCTCCACATCAAGCGGGCGCAGCTCTTCGTTAAATACGAACACGTCAACTTCCACATCAAGCAACGCGGCGACTTCTTCAGCGCAGCCGACTATCCCATCAACCCTGCTATGTTCAAATTTGGCGTCCAATGGGATTTTTTCGACTGACATTTGCCCCGTATCTCAAAACTTTTGCCTAACTTTACCGCTGATGAATGCGATAAAAAGGCTTATTGTATATTTAGGCATTGTATGTAACATATCCTGCCATTCCGCACCCGAAAAGACAGCCCTCGTGCTGCCCGAAGCCTCCGTCCTCGAAAAAGTCCTGGACAGGGGTACGCTCAACGTATTCACCCTTTACAACACCACCGATTTCTACGTTTACCAAGGCACCACCCGTGGTTTCCACTACGAACTCGCCCAGGATTTCGCTCGGAACCTTGGCGTCAAACTCGAAATCGTCGAAGTCAACCTCAACCTCGACACTGCCATCTCCCGCCTCCGCCAAGGCAAATACGACCTCCTCGCCATGGGGCTGACGGCAACCCCCGAACGCCGCGAGAAAGTCACCTTCTGCGCCCCCCTTTTCCGGACTGACGAAGTCCTTGTCCAAAACCGCCGCCACTCCCTCATCCATTCCCCCGAGGAATTGAACGGCAAACAAATCTGCATTCCCGCCTCCTTCTCCGCCTACGACCGGCTCCTGCAACGCCTCCAAGACTCCCTCCAAATCCGCTTCGATGTCATCGAACTCGACCAGCAATTCAGCGAAGACCTCATCCACCTTGTCGAGACCGGGCTTATCGACTACACCGTCATCGACGGCAACATCGCCCAAATCTCTGCCTGCGCCATGCCCCACATCGACTACTCCCTCGTCCTCAAAGAGAATGTCTCCGTCTCCTGGGCTGCCCCACCCGGCGAACGCCTCCTCGCCGAAGAAGTCAACGCCTGGCTCCAAACCATCCGCCGCAACGGCAAACTCAACGAACTCTACAACCGCTATTTCATCAAAACCCCCGTCGTCCCCGGCAACCAATCCAAATACGCCCTTCTCAAAACGGGCAAAATCTCCCCCTACGACCGCCTCATCCAACAGGCAAGCCGTCCCCTCGGCTGGGATTGGCGCCTCATTGCAGCCATCGTCTATTGCGAATCCCATTTCAACGAGGACGCCGAATCCGCTTTCGGAGCCTACGGCCTCATGCAAATCATGCCGGAGACTGCCGAGCATTTCCACGTTCACGACTACTTCCGCCCCGACAGCAACCTCTACGTCGGCACCTCCTACCTCCGCTACCTTGACGGCTACCTTACCCCCTACGTCCCCGATGCCAAGGAGCGCATCAAGTTCATCCTTGCCTCCTACAACGCCGGTCCTGGCCACGTCCTCGACGCCATCCGCCTCGCCCGCAAATACGGCAAAAATCCCCAACTCTGGGACAACAACGTTGATTACTACCTCCGCCACAAAAGCGAACCCCGTTTCTACCGCGACTCCCTCGCCAAAAATGGCTACTGCAACGGCGCCCAAGCCTACCGCTACGTCCAGCGCGTCCTCGACACCTACAACACCTACCGCAACATCCAATAACTCCGCCCATGCCCTTGCACTTTCGGTTAAAATTGTGATATTTGCAATTTTATTTCAAATATTCGAGCATCTTTCCAAAGAAAATGCCTACCTTTGTCAGGTACAATGATAGTCATTGTGCGGACATAGTAAGAAAGCGCATTTTCGCTTATTCCGTCGACGTAAAATTGGACACTTTACAAGTAATATCGGAATAATCAAGGAAAGATGCTCTTCTTGGTTTGTATTCGTATATCCACGAAATACACCTAGCGGGGTTGTCTGTTCTCCTTATCCGTATTACGGGGAGTCCAACCCTTACGTCGAGGATGAGGCAAATGATGGCCTCGCTTCTCTTTTTATGCCCTCGTAACAATTAATCCATAAATAACCACATCGCAGGGTCATCGGTGTAAATTCTATAGACTGATGAAAAAGATTTATTTGATCGCTATCTTGTTCGTGGCAAGTAGCATGAGTGTGTTCGCCCAGAAAGGCGAAAAAGCTGCAGGTGTTCACCTCAACTTCGGTACAACCGCCAGCAGCGTAGGCTTAGGCGCCAAATTCCAATACGGATTAACCGACGTCATCCGTTTGGAACCATCGCTCACCTATTACTTCGGAGGTAGCGGCATGTTCGACATCACTGTTAACGGCCACTACGTATTCTTCGACGTTGCCCCCAAAATCAACGTCTATCCCCTTGTAGGTCTCGGCTTCGACCTTTGCAGGTACAAATGGTACGGCTACGATGAAGACTCCTATTATGGCGATGAAATGCCGAAAATGAAAACTTACAAGGAAACCGACTCCGCCTTCAAATTCAACTTCGGCTGCGGCGGTGAATACGGCATAAACGACAAAATAGCCGTCAGCCTCGAACAGAAATATGAAATCATCACCGGCGGATTCTCGCAATTCGTTGCCGGCTTGGGCGTGAAGTTCAACATCTAAACTTGCTTGCCTAAGCCACCTTGCTTAGCACTACTTAGTTAGTTGTTCTATAATTAAACGCAAAGGCGCAGGCTTGCGCTTGCGCCTTCCGTCAGCACCGGCACTCGTGACGAATCCCGGTGCTTTTTTCAAAAGAATATAATTTCAAAACACAGAATCATGAATATAAAACGACACATCACAACATTCTTTACAATGCTGGCATTGCTCAGCATCTCCCTTTTCGCTGCCAGTTGCAGCGACGACAACAACGACGAAGGCAATCGCAGCGGCAACAGCATTGAAATAAACGGAACAGAATACAATCTTTCCTGGTTTGTCTCTATGGTAGGCAGTTGGAACGAAACACTGGAATCAGGGGAATTCACCATTTCCGTCGACGTTGAACACAATGACATCATTGATGTTGAATACTACTCATTCCGCTTTGAAAAATCCTCTTACCCTGCGGTAGGGGACGACTTCGCTCAAATGAATTTGACTTTAGAGCCCTTAAATTCAGATGACTCCATTTGGGATAACGATTACACCTATACTTCCGGCAAGGCGGTGGTAACAAACACCAATCCGGACGAAAGCGAAATCACTATCGCATTTGACAACCTCACCATGAGCAAAGACGGCTACGCATACAGTTTTAACGGCACAGTCACCTTGCCTTTTGAGTTCGATGAATACGAAGGCATCCAACCCGAGCCGGAGGGCTATTGAGCCTGATAATAAGAGTTTTAAGAGGGGAACTGCGCCATGAGCCGGTTCCCTTTTTTGATGCATTCTTATTTCCCCTTCTATCTCCCTCATGTTCAGCACCTTTCCCCGTCCCTTCCGACTATCATCTACGAGTCATCTTCGATTCACTTACGAGTTATTAACGTCAAAAAGTAGTAGATGATTCGTTATGAAAAGGAAGGGGTGTCATTTTTGGCTGTCTGAGGGGAGGGGAAAGGGATGGAAACAGGAGGGTAACGAGACGAGAATCGAGGGAGAAGAAGGCAAAAACAGGGAGGGAACAGGACAGAATGCGCCGAAAAGAAGCGAGGGAAAAATAGAGGTGCAAAAAAGCGCATCGCGAATATTGCGTTATCCATTCTCTTTTCGTATATTCGCAGGCGGAAACGAAACGACGAAACAAAAAGATAAAGATATGCCTTACAGAAGATTACCAAATACGGATGCCGCAAGGCTCAGGGCTCTGAAAACCGCTTTGGACAAAAGCGAGGCAACGGGCATCGGGCAAATCGCGTTTTCTTTAGGGCTGAAACAAAAAATAGAGTTCTTCCTGCCGAAATTCGAGATGGCTATCAAGAATTCCGTCATGGCGAAGGAGCAGCAGTTCGGCAACAGCCCGAAATTCTCGGAATATGCCAAGAAGGCACGGCTTTATGTCTCGCATTTCATACAGGTGCTGAACTTTTGCATTGCACGCGGAGAGATGAAGCCTGCCATGCGCGCCTATTACGGATTGGACGTGAAGAGTTCGAAAGTCCCGCCGCTCATGACGGAACAGGACTTGCTGCAGTGGGGCGAGAAAATCATCAATGGCGAGCAGGAACGCCTGCGCAACCGCGACGGCAATCCCATTTATTGCCCTTCCATTGCCTTGGTGAAGGTCAATTACGAGAATTTCAAGGAGAATTATCTCCGGCAAAAGCAATATCAGTCCAATTCCGCACGCGAGAGCGGCAATGTCGCCCAGTTCCGCACGGAGGCGGACAATCTGATTCTGGAGCTTTGGAATGAGGTGGAGGAGCATTTTGCATCCCTTACGGACGAGGAGGAACGCCGGCGCAGGTGTGAGGCGTACGGCTTGGTGTATGTGTTCCGCCGGGGAGAGGAGGAGCGTATCCGCCAGCGCAAGGAGGTGGAGCGCATTACTTTGAAACTTTTCTAAGAGGGGCAGCCTTTGCACTACCCCATTTCCCTGTCAACTGCAACAGCCGTTCCCGGTGCCTTTTTCCCGGCAAGCAGCACGCCGACGACGGTCGCATTCGTCTTTGAAGGCACAGCCTTCACAGCCGCCGTGCCCGTCCTTGCGCCGGAAAGCCCGGAGTTTTTTGTGCAAATGGCGGAGCAACCCCACAAGGGCTGCCCCGATAATCACGTATACGACAATCTCCTGTACCATCTTAAAACAAGCTGCCGATTTGGTAAACCAGGAAGGAGACTACCCACGCCAATGCCGTCGTGTAAACCATGGAGAAAAGCGCCCAGCGTGTGCCTGCCTCCTTCTTGATGGCTGCGATGGTCGCCATGCAGGGGAAGTATATCAGGACGAAGAGCATGAACCCGTATGCCACGAGGGGCGTGAATACGGGCGTGCCGTCGGGGCGCACCTGTTCGTGCAAGGCGTCAATCAGCGGTTCGGATGATTCGTCGGCGTCCGGCACATGGTAAAGGATGCCCATGGAGCTGACGACAATTTCTTTCGCCGCCACGCCGGTGATGATGCTGACGCCCATTTTCCAATCAAAGCCCAAGGGAGCAATCGCCGGCTCGATGGCTTTGCCGATTTGCCCGATGTAGGATTCTTCCATGTGTTCGGCGGCGTCTGCAGAGACGGAGCGTTCCACAGGGAAATAGCCCAATGCCCAAATCAGGATGGAAGCGAAAAGGATGATGGTACCCATTTTCTTCAAATACTGCACCGATTTTCCCCACATGTGTATGAGCGTATTGCGGGCTGTCGGCATGCGGTAAGGCGGCAATTCCATGACGAAAGGCTCGGAGGTCTGCGCAAAGAGCGTCTTTTTCAAGAGCAACGACGTCAGTATCGCCAAGAGAATGCCCACGAAATAAATCGACAAGAGAACGAGCCCCTGGCGGTTGGGGAAAAATGCCGAAACGAGGAGGATGTACACCGGCAGGCGTGCGCTGCACGACATGAAGGGGGTGATGAGCATGGTCACAATCCTATCGCGCCGGCTCTCCAAGGTGCGCGTCGCCATGATGGCAGGCACGCTGCAGCCGAAGCCTATCAGGAGGGGGATAAACGACTTGCCGTGCAGCCCGATTTTGTGCATCAGCCTGTCAAGCATGAACGCCGCACGCGCCATGTAGCCCGTGTCTTCCATCAAGGAAATGAAGAAAAACAATATCAATATGTTCGGCAAGAAGACAATCACCCCGCCCACACCGGAAATGATGCCGTCCACGAGCAAGTCGTTCAGGGGACCTTCGGGCACAACGGAAGCCACCCATTCGCCCAAGGCGCCTACGCCTGCCTCTATCCACTCCTGCGGATAGGCGCCCAGCGTGAAGGTCGCTTCGAACATCACCCACATGAATACAATCAGGAACGGGAAGCCCAGCCAACGGTGCGTCAGAAGGGTGTCGATGGCGGTGCTCAGCTGCCGTTTCTCCTTCTCGCCGGCATGGAAGGTCTCTTTCAATGCCCCACGCACGAAGCCATATTTGGCGTTGATGATGATGGTGCCCACGTCTTCCTTGTACGCCCGTTCCAGCGATTGCCGTTCGCGGCGCGCCGTCTCTTCGATTTGGGGATAGTTGGGCACCCGTTGGAGGTATTCCTTCATCAGCCGGTCGTCCTCCAAGAGCTTGATGGCAATGTAACGGGGCGTATAAGCGTCCGTCGCCTCGCGGTTGGGGAGCACCGTCTCCTTGATGCGCGTGATGGCAGCTTCGATGTCCTGCCCGTAATTGATGTGCACGTGGCGGGATTCCTCCGCCCGGTCTTCAAAGACTTCGATGATTTTGTCGAGCACTTCCTCCACCCCGATGCCTTTCGATGCGGTGGTGGGGATAATCGGAATGCCCAAGAGACGCCCCAGTTGGTCGTAATCCAAGGTGTCGCCCCCCCGTGTCAGCTCGTCGAACATGTTGAGCGCCATAATCACCCGTATGTTCATGTCAATCAACTGCGTCGTGAGGAAAAGGTTGCGTTCGAGATTGGTGGCGTCCACTACATTGAGCACCATGTCGGGATGGGTGCCCGTGACATATTCGCGCACGTAAATTTCCTCCGGCGTGTACTCCGTGATGGAATACGTGCCCGGCAGGTCTACGAGGTTGATGGTGTAGCCCTTGTGGTGGAACACGCCTTTCTTGGCGTCCACCGTCACGCCGCTGTAATTCCCCACCTTCTCGCGCAGTCCCGTCGCCCGGTTGAAGAACGAAGTTTTGCCGCAATTGGGGTTGCCCACGAGGGCAATGTTGATGGTCTTCGACTTCTCTGCCACCTGCTTCGCAAACTCCTCCTCCGTGAATGTGCCGTTGAAACCGGCTTCCGACTCGACAGCGTAGCCTACGACTTCTATCAATTCCGACTCGCTGCGCCGCAAGGAGATGTGGGTGTTCATCAACTCGTATTCAATCGGGTCGTGCAGCGGCGCGTTTTTCACCACTTTCACACGCACTCCCCGCACGAAACCCATCTCCACGATGCGGTTGCGGAAACTGCCGTGCCCGTGTACTTTTACCACGACGCATTCCCCGCCCGTCGGCATATCGGATAATTTCAAATAGGTATTTTCCATAGTATCTTCATTTGCGGCACAAAGATAACCAATCGCGCCCGATTTCAGATACCTATTTTTAGGTATATTGCGCCGGGGATGCCACGCCGTTTCCCTGCAATTGCTTATGGGTTTCTTTTGACTATCCAGTACCTAACCAGTACCTTTGTAGTACCTACTTAGTACATCTGAACTGCAAAGGTGCCTTCAGTGAGCCGGGAAGGTACAAGGAGGCGGGAAGCATTCCCATAGAAACCCGTAAGCAAAGGCGGAGGAAAAGGGAAATAAAACATTCAGCCGGAGGAGGCTCCGGCTGAATGATTATAGGGGAAAATATCAGTCCTCGTAACGGAGGATGGTCTGCTCGCGGTCGGGACCGACGGAGACAATCTTAATGGGCACGCCCAATTCTTCCTCCAGGAAGCTGATGTAGGCGTTGAATTCTTCCGGAAATTCGCTTTCGGAGGTCATCTTGGAAAGCGGAGTTTTCCAACCGGGCATTTCCACATAGACCGGCTCGATGCCTTCAGTGATGTCGAACGGAAAGCGGTCAGTCTCCTCGCCGTTGATTTTGTATGCCACGCAGGCTTTCACGGTGTCGAAGCCGTCGAGGACATCGCTTTTCATCATGATTAATTGCGTGACGCCGTTGAGCATGACGGCATATTTCAAGGCAACCAGGTCAATCCACCCGCAACGCCGGCGGCGTCCGGTCACTGCCCCGAATTCGTGCCCTAACTCGCAGAGGCGTTCGCCCGTCTCGTCAAAAAGCTCCGTGGGGAAAGGTCCTGCACCTACACGCGTGCAGTAGGCTTTGAAGATGCCGTATACCTCGCCAATGTTCCGAGGAGCGACGCCCAAGCCGGAGCAAGCTCCTGCACAAATGGTGTTGGAGGAGGTCACGAAAGGATAGGAGCCAAAGTCTACGTCGAGCATTGTCCCCTGTGCGCCTTCTGCCAAAACGGACTTGCCTTCACGCAAAAGTTCGTTGACTACGTATTCGCTGTCTATCAAAGGGAAGCGTTTCAGGTAGTCCAACGCTTCGAGCCATTCCTGCTCCAAGGCGGCAATGTCGTATTCGTAACCCAGTCCCCGGAGGATGACTTCGTGCTTGCGCTTAGCAATGGCGTATTTTTCGTCAAAGCCGGAGAGCAAGTCGCCGACCCTCAATCCGTTGCGACTCACCTTGTCGGTGTAGGTGGGACCGATGCCCTTGCCGGTGGTACCGACCTTTGCATCTCCCTTTGCCGCTTCATACGCTGCGTCGAGCACCCGATGGGTGGGCATAATCAAGTGGGCTTTTTTGGAAATGTACAATTGACGGGTGATGTCATGCCCGCTTGCCGCCAAGGCTTCCGCTTCCTGGCGGAAGAGGACGGGGTCTAAAACCACGCCGTTCCCGATGATATTCATCTTCCCTCCCTGGAAAATACCCGAAGGGATGGAACGGAGCACATATTTTTGTCCTTCAAATTCCAAGGTGTGTCCGGCATTCGGACCTCCCTGGAAGCGCGTAACCGCGTCGTATTTAGGCGTCAAGACGTCAACCACTTTACCTTTGCCTTCGTCTCCCCATTGTAGCCCAAGCAATACATCGACTTTCATCTTCTATCCAATGTTTTTTAAATTAGCAATAAACAAGGCACAAAAATAACCAATTCTGCCGAATTATCAATAGCCTTTCGGGGTTTCCTTGTCTTGTGCCGCACAGGCAGGGCATATCCCGTAGACATACAGCAGGTGATGGTGGACGGCGAAACGGTTGTTTTGCTCGATTTGCTGCACGATTTCGTCGATGCGTGAATCGGAAAACTCTTCCACTTTGCCGCATTTCAGGCAAATCAGGTGTTCGTGGGGGGCTTTGTGGTATGCCTTCTCGAATTGTGCCATGTTGCCTGCGAACTGGTGGCGCACCACGAGCTTGCAGTCGAGGAGCAAGTCGATGGTGTTGTACAAAGTTGCCCGGCTCACCCGGTAGTTTTTCTCTTTCATAAAAGAGTAGAGGGATTCGATGTCGAAGTGTCCGGAACGCGAATAGATTTCGTCCAAGATGGCGTAGCGTTCCGGCGTTTTCCGGTGTCCCTTTTCCTGCAAGTAGGCAGTGAACAGGTCTTTCACTGCCTGTCTTATCTCCATATCGTCCATGTCGTTGTTACTTTTCATCTGATTCAACACGCATTACCGATTCCACTCCTTTCAATGCCGAAATGCGGGAGAGAATGCGGCTCAAGTCTGAGGTATTGTGTACATAGAGGTGGATTGTGCCTTCGAAGATGCCGTCGCGAGCCTCGAAATGGATGAGGCGCATGGTGACTTTTTCTTCTTTGGCAATCAGCCCTGTGATTTCACAGACCATGCCCGGCGCATCCAGCCCCGTAATTTTTATGATGGCAAGGAAGGACATTAACTTGTGGCTGACCCATTTGATGGGCACAATTTTGTCGCCGAAGCTCGCCATGAGGCGAATGGCTTCCGGACAGGAACGTTTGTGCACCACCACTTTGGTACCGGCAATTTTCATACCCACTACGTCGTCGCCGGGAATGGGGTTGCAGCAGGGGGCGATGGAAAAGTCGGAATCGTCCACCACTTGGCTGGCAGCTCCCTTTTTCTTTTCATCCGAATCCTTCCCGTTCCAGAGGAATTGGAGGTTCCAATATTTGATGAACTTGTTTTCAGACCTTTTCTTAAGGGCTTTTTCCAAGTCTTCAGGAGTAATGTTGTGCTTGCCGATTTCCACATACAAATCGTCGCGGTTGATGAGCCCGTAGTGCTTCAGCGCCTTGTTGAGGGGCTCGGAAGTCGGGGGCATGCCCAATTTCTTGACGACCGCTTCGTAAGTATTGATTCCGTTGCGCATCATTTCCTTGCGCTCCTTTTTGAAGGCGGCATTGATGTGGGTGCGGGCTTTGGCAGTAACCACAAAATCGAGCCATTCGCGTTGGGGCTTTTGTTTGTCGCTGGTGAGAATCTCCACTTGGTCGCCGCTCGACAGCTTGTAGCTCATGGGCACCAGTTTGTGGTTGACCTTTGCCCCGATGCAGGTGTCGCCCACTTCGGAGTGTATGTCGTAAGCAAAATCCAAGGCGGTTGCCCCTTTGGGCAAGGTGCGCATGTAGCCTTTGGGGGTAAAGACCCGGATTTCCTTTGTAAAGAGGTTCAGTTTGAATTCATCCAGGAACTCCAATGCCGTGGCGTCCGGCTGGTCAAGGACTTCCTTGATGTTTGCGAGCCATTTGTCCAGTTCTGAACTTTCGCCCTCGCCCTTGTATTTCCAGTGGGCAGCCAATCCCTTTTCCGCCACTTCGTCCATCCGCTCGGAACGGATTTGCACTTCAAACCATTGCCCTTCGGGTCCCATGACAGTGAGGTGCAGGGCTTCATAGCCATTGGCTTTCGGGACGCTCACCCAGTCACGGATACGTTCGGGCTTGGGGCTGTAAAGGTCGGTAATCAGGGCGTAAATGTTCCAACATTGTTGTTTTTCGGGTATGCCCTCTTTGGGTTTGAAAACGATGCGGACGGCAAGGAGGTCGTAGATTTCGTCAAAACTGATGTTGCGGCGCTGCATTTTCAGCCAGACGGAATAAACGCTCTTGGTGCGTGCCGTGATGGTGTATTCATAACCGTTGTCGCCCAATTTGCCCCGAATGGGCTTGATGAACTCTTCGAAAAGGGAAGAGAATTGGTTTTTGTAGGCTTCTATTTTCTTGGCAATCACCTGGTATTCTTCGGGATGCTCGTACTTCATGCTCAGGTCTTCCAATTCTGTCTTGATGGCATGAAGCCCCATGCGGTGCGCCAGAGGGGCATAAATATAGAGGGTTTCGCTGGCAATTTTCACCTGCTTGTGCTCCGGCATGGAAGCCAAGGTGCGCATGTTGTGCAGGCGGTCGGCAATTTTGATGAGAATCACCCGCACGTCATCCGCAAGGGTCAATATCATTTTGCGGAAACTCTCTGCCTGTTGGCTGGTGTCCGACCCCATTACTCCGCTGATTTTGGTCAACCCGTCTACAATCGAAGCGACTTTTGCCCCGAAGAGATTGGCAATGTCTTCCACGGTGTAATCGGTATCTTCCACCACATCGTGGAGCAATGCCGCCACGACGGAGGTGGTGCCCAAACCTATTTCTTTTGTCGCAATTTTGGCTACCGCCAAAGGATGCATGATATAAGGCTCTCCTGAACGCCTGCGCACTCCTTTGTGTGCTTCGTCGGCAAATTCGAAAGCTTTCTTTATCTGTTGAATGCCTTCTTTGGGAGTGTCCTTGCGCAAAGATTTCAACAAGTCTTCAAACGCTTCTTTTATCTGTTCTTGTTCTGTCATACGCAAATTTTTACTCAGTCCAAAGATATGAAAAATTTTATTATCGAGGAGTCGTTAGGAACAAATTTGTATTTGTTTGCATTTAATGGCATGCCCCATAAATATGCCGGCGATGTGCTCGAAGAGTTCTGCCCGGTCGGTGGTGTAGTAATCCACTTTGCCGCCCTTTGCCAGGCGGCAATCCATTTCCGGATGGCGGCGGAGGTAATCGCTCAAACTGTCCGCCACGATATGCCCCTGACCGATGATGTTCACGTGAGGGGGCACCTGTTTTTCAATCAAGGGGCGCAACAGGGGGTAGTGCGTACATGCCAAGATGATGGTGTCGATTTGGCGGTCTGCGGCAAAGAGTTCGCGGAGGTATTTTCGGATAAAGTATTCAGCCCCTTCACCTTCCAATTCGTTGTTTTCGACCAAAGGCACCCACATGGGACAAGCCAGTTGGGTGATGTGGAAACGCTGCCCGTAAAGTTTCTCGATTTCCAAAGGGTAGGAGCCGGAAGCCACTGTGCCCCGTGTCGCCAAGATTCCGACGTGCCCGTTGTGGGAATAGTTTGCCAAAGCCTCCACGCTCGGACGGATAACCCCCAACACCCGACGTTCCGGAGCCAAGACGGGCAAATCGACCTGTTGGATGGTGCGCAAGGCTTTGGCAGAAGCGGTGTTGCATGCCAAGATAACCAATTGTGCCCCCATGTCGAAGAGTTTGCGAACTGCTTCGCCCGTGTATTGGTAAACGGCTTCAAAGGAGCGTGTCCCATAAGGGGCACGGGCATTGTCGCCCAAATACAGGTAATTGTATTGCGGCAATACCCGGATGATTTCTTTCAAAATCGTCAGCCCGCCGTAACCGGAATCAAAAACGCCAATGCTTCCCATAACAACGTACAAAAGGAGGTGTACCACAAGGGCACACCTCCACCTTATATTTCAATTTATTTATTGCAAGCCTAGTTTTTTCTTCACCAAAGGAAGGATGTCTTCCGTATTGTCGGCAAAATAAAGGATTCCACCGGCACTCAGGTCAAAAACGTAAGTAAAACCGTTTTCTTTTCCCACTTCTTTGATGGCATTCAATGCTTTGTCCATAATCGGCTGGAAAAGTTCCTGCTCTGTTGAACGCAAATTGTCAACGGCAAGCTGTTGGAAATTCTGGATGCGCTGCTGCAGTTCTTGCAATTCTTGCTCTTTGGAAGCACGGATTACATCGGACATCGTCTCTGCGCTCTTGGAATATTCCTCTAATTTTGTCCGGAACGATTCCTGCATATTGGTCAATTCGTTCTCGATTTCGGTCTGCTTTGTCTCTAAGGTTTTACGGGCTTCAGCCGTCTCAGGCATTGCCTGAATCAATTCCTGGGTATTGATGTGTCCCAACTTAACCTGTGCAGAAACGCTCATCGCTGCTAACATAAATGCGGCAACTGCCACTAATTTAATCATATTCTTCATAACTCTATTTTTATTGCTTTATAATTTATCCTTCTTTATCGTTTTATGCCCAAAGGCAAGTTTCACAAAAGTAATGTCTCTTCACGACATTTCCAAATCTGTCATTAAAATTCCTGTCCCAAAACGAAGTGGATTTGCGAACCTGCTGCCCCTCTGCGTCCCGGTACGTCGTCGAAGCCATAGCCCCAGTCAATACCCAACAGCCCGAACATCGGCAAGAAGACGCGCAAACCGACACCTGCCGAACGATAGAGGTTGAACGGCTCGAAATCCCTCAACTCATACCACGAGTTGCCGGCTTCCAGGAATGCCAAGGCGTAAATGGTTGCCGACTGAGCCAATGAAATCGGGTAACGCAATTCCATCGTCAGCTTTGAATACAGGCTGGCATCGGAGGAACTCGGCGTAAGGAAGCTCGAACCGGCATTCGTCAACGAACCGTTCTCGTATCCACGCAAGCCGATGTATTCGCGCCCGTAAAGGCTGTATCCCGACATGCCGTCGCCACCCATCTCAAAACCTTCGAACGGAGAACGCTTGTCCGGGTCGTAATATCCCAAAAAACCGTATTGTATGCCGGCATATAATACCAATTTCTGCATTCTGTCGAGAGGCATGTAGATTTTCCCGTCGAATCTCCATTTATGGTATTCAATCAGGCGGTATTTTTCCCGGTCTTCGATGGTCGGACCGTCATAATCCTTGTGTACAAACCAAGAATAAGGCGGTGTGAACGACAATCCCAAGGTGAAATCAGAACCTCTACGCGTGTACAAGGGATTGTCAATTGAACTGCGCCGTATCTGGATGGAAAACGAAAGGTTGTTGGAATTGCCTTCCTGAATGATGTAATAAGGCCAGTTCTGCAATGCGTAGTGCTGGTAAGACATTTCCGTGTACATGGTAAAGAAATCATCCGGCCACTTTACACGGCGCCCTAACCCTACACTGAAACCGAAGGTACTCATAAATTGGTCGGCATCCTTATTGCGTTCCGCCTGAGCTCCGGCATAATAAGAATTGTAGTAATTCTGGCTGAAACCGGTTTGGCGGGAATAGTAAAGGGAAACGCTCAAAGAATTAGGTTTCTTGCCACCCAACCAAGGTTCACGGAAAGACAGGCTGAAGGAACTATAATATTTACCGTTGGTCTGTGCCCGCAAACTCAGCGTCTGCCCGTCACCCTGCGGCAACGGACGGTAGGATTCCCAATTAAAAATGTTGCGGATGGAGAAATT
Organism: uncultured Odoribacter sp.; assembly: GCA_944321145.1. Taxonomy (GTDB): domain Bacteria; phylum Bacteroidota; class Bacteroidia; order Bacteroidales; family Marinifilaceae; genus Odoribacter. The sequence goes on from CALUKF010000021.1 coordinate 43,021, forward strand.
CGAGAACGTCAAGCCCACCGAACCGATAATCATCCCGGCACCCCAACCGCCGGAAATCTCAATCCGGTCGTTGGCTTTCTCCTCCACTACATATTCCAAATCCACGGTTCCCGCTTCCCGATTAGCATTAATCGGTTTCACATCCAACTTTTCCGGGTCAAAATGTCCCAGGTTCGCCAACTCCCGTACGCTTCGCATCACGTCTTCCCGGCTGAACAAGTCGCCCGGATAAGTGTAAAGCTCCCGCCGGATAACGTGTTCATGCGTCCGGGTGTTTCCTTTGATCAACACCCGGTTGACGGTTGCCTGCGGACCTTCTACAATCCGGATTTCTACATCTATGGAATCGCTCCCCACCACCTTCTCCACCGGCATGATATCGGAAAACAAATAACCTTTGTTTTGGTAGCAATAATTAAAGACGGCATCCTCGTCACTCAACAAGCGTTCAGTAAAATACGTCTTATTGTACACGTCACCTTTCTGAATGTTCAACAAACGGGACAGGTATTCCGAATCGTAGATAGTGTTGCCGACCCAAGTAATGTCATTATAATAATACTTATTGCCTTCCTCCACGTCCAGATAGATTTTCACCCGCTTGTCTGACACCTGCACAACGCTGTCCGCCACAATGGAAGCATCCCGATAACCCAACTCGTTATACCGGTCTAACAAATTGTATTTGTCATCTTCGTAATTGGCTTCGATGTACTTGGAGGACTTGAAGAAATTCACGAGGTTTTTCTCTTTGGTCTTTTTCATGGCATTCTTCAACTTCCTGTCCTTTACCTCTTCGTTGCCCGTCAAGACAATCTCGCTGATTTTGATTTTATCCTTCCGCTCCACCGTCACATCCAAAATGACAAAATTAGGATGCTCTGGGTCGTCCCGCTGCAATACCTTGACAGCAATATTGTAATAGCCTTTCTCCTTGAAATATTTTTCCACGATATGGCGCAGGTTCGACACCAGGTTGTCCGTCACTTGCTGTCCGGGCAACAACGTGATGCGCTCCTTGATTTTGCTCTCTTCCGAGTTCTTTATCCCAATGTAGTTCACGCCCGACAATTTATGCCGTTCCGTCAAGTTCATGACTAAATACACCATGTTCCCCTCAATCCGTCCGATAGAAATCGTCACGTCCGAGAACAAGCCTTGGCTGTACAAGCGTTTAATGGCTTTCGTAATGGCGTCCCCGGGGATACGCACCTCGCTGCCCACTTGCAGGTTTGCCAACTGAATCAGCGTTTCAGAGTCGTATTGTTCACCCAACCCAGTGACCTCTATTCCGCCAATCACATAAGTTTTCGGACTCGAATAAAACACTTCCGGCACATTGCCCATTGTATCGGCAACCTGCCCAAAAGCTCTGCCAACACCCAAAAAAGTTATCAGAATACCAAGAATTACTTTTCCAATCATACTTTTATTCATTTATATGGCGACTCATTCCATCGGTTCTCCCGAAGCTTTTATCGCATTGTCTCCCAATTATCTATCCTCCCCTCTCACCTGCTCGCCCGTCATGCCAAAACGCCGTTCGCGATGTTGGTAATTACGGATGGCCAAATATAAATCATCTTTTTCAAAATCAGGCCAAAATTTTTCGAGAAAATAGAACTCCGTATAAGCACACTGCCAAAGCAAGAAATTGCTCAACCGGCATTCCCCGCTTGTCCGCACCAGCAAATCGGGGTCAGGAATCCCGTCAGTCGTCAGATAATGAGCAAAATGCTCTTCACTGAAAACGCCGTCGTCCACCTTCCCTGCCTTGTAATCCTCCGCCAATCGCCGGGCTGCTTCCACAATTTCCCAACGCGCCCCATAGCTCAAAGCTAAAATCAAAGTCACCCCCCGGTTTCCTGCCGTCTGCTCCACCAACCCCTCCATTTTCTGCCACACCTCTGCCGGCAAATCCGTCGTATGCCCAATCACTTTGATTCTCACCCCTTGCCTCATCAACTCCGGCGTTTCCCGCACAATGGCATCCGCCATTAGACCCATCAACGCATCCACCTCCTCCTTCGGACGGTGCCAATTCTCGATGGAGAACGTGTATAACGTCAAATAACGCAACCCAATCTCTCCCGCCGCTTCCACCACCCGCTTCACCGTGTCCACCCCCGCCTTGTGCCCATACAACCGGTCTAACCCGCGTTGCTGAGCCCAACGTCCGTTCCCGTCCATAATAATCGCTATATGTTCCGGCAATCCAGCCGCTTTGATTTCTTCTTGCATCGTCATATCTTACTTAAAATGGAAAAAACGCTCAAAGATAGAAATAAAATCACACAAAACACCACATCTGCCCTCAAATCTCATTTCGCCTGTCTTCTCCCCACCGCAATTTGTTGCGCAACGTCTCGTAATAATTATGCCCGGGCAAATTCGCCACATGCAATCTGACCTCATCCACTTTCACCGCCAGGCGGCACGTATCCGGCATCTCACGGTGGCGCGAATCCGTACTCAAAATAAAGCTGCGCGAACGGCTCTCCACCTCCAGTACAATCTCAGCCCCCGAAGGCACCACCAGCGGGCGCATGCTCAAATTATGCGGACAAATCGGCGTCAGAATAATATTCCGGCAATCCGGGCTGACAATGGGTCCCCCTCCGCTCATCGAATAAGCCGTCGAGCCTGTCGGCGTCGCCACCACCAGCCCGTCTGCCCAATAAGTCGTCAGGTACGTGTTCCCTATCGAAGCATGGATATTCAACAGCGAGGAAGTCGCCGCCTTCTGCACCGCCACCTCGTTCAACGCATAATCCAGTCCCGGCAACCGTTTCCCGTCTACCTCCAATTGTAACATTTCCCGTTGCGCCACTTCATACCGTCCCTCCACAATGCAATCCACTGCCGTCCGGATTTCATCCGCCCGTACATTGGCAAGGAAACCCAAACGTCCCCCGTTCACTCCCAATATCGGGATATCGCTCCCCTTCACGTATTCCACCGAGTCCAAAAAAGTGCCATCCCCTCCCACGCTCAACAACAAATCCACCCCAATGCCTGCCAAACCGCCCGTTCCAAACCTTCCCGTCCCCTCCGGCAAACACACTTCCTTCTCCGCCAACTCCTCCAACAACCTCCCTTCACACAACACCTTGCACCCTCTTCCCTCCAACGCTTCCACCATCTCCCTCAAACACCCCAACGACACCTCGTTCAATTTTTTTGCAAAAACAGCAACTGTTCTCATAACTTCCAACTATTAGTCCGGCAAAGATAAGAATTTCCTGCCATTGCCGAAAATCCACACCCACCTTCCAAAATACTTTTTCCAAAGTAAATTTCACATATCCCCACCCGCCACCGCCTCCTCTCCATTTTTCCTCCGACTCCCCTTCCTTTCCAAACTGTCCTTATCCTGAAAAAAGTTGACTTGATTAATACTTCATTTAATTAGCTCTTTAGTCTGTTTCAAAATTACATAAAAAACTTATATGTTCTCTCTTTTTTTGTTGCCTTTTTCCCTGCTGGGAATTCCCAGCA
>CALUKF010000022.1 GCA_944321145.1 uncultured Odoribacter sp.
CCTCAAACGGAGGAAAGTGGGCGAACAATATTTGCAGGAAGAGTTTTGCGAAGTGGAGGAATCTTTTGAGAAAGAGATGGTGCGGCAGGAAACTTATTTGTTGGTGCGGAAAGCGGTGGGGACTTTGCCTGCACAAATGCGCCGGATTGTGGAAATGACGATGGACGGAGGCAAGAATTCGGAGATTGCCGCCGAACTGGGGATTACGGAAGGAACGGTGCATGCGGCGAAGAAGGTGGCTTATAAAAAGCTGAGGGACTTGCTGAAAGACCATTTTTACTTGTTGCTTCTCTGATTTCTGAAAATTTTTTTTGAAAAGGACTACCCATATTTGCTTCTGAAATTGTTATAGTGACGTAAATAACTAAACGAAGAAGCATGAAATGGTATGAGACATATTGCCGGATAGCATCTAAGATTGCCGCCCTATGGTTGGGGATAGCCACCGAGGAGGAGAAACGGGAAGTGGAGGCGTGGAAAAATGAGCGGGCAGGACGGAGCGAACTCGTGGAAAATCTGTTGGGGCAGAAAGACATGGTGGAAAACGACAAGGAATTGAAGCGTTTCCCGGTATGGGAAGCGTGGCGGCAGGCGGAGAAACGTTTGGGGAGACCCCGGAAAGGATTGCGTCTCTTGGTGGAATGTTGCAAGTATGCAGCTGTTTTGGCGATTTTGGCAGGAGGGGGGTATTTCTTGTTTCGGGAACGTCCCTTGGAAGTGAAAGTTACGAAAGTGGGGATGCCTGTGTTCCATTCCGGAACGAAAGGTGCGCGGTTGATTTTGGGAGATGGGAAAGTGGTGGAAATCACGAAGGACAACCGCTTCCAGTTGGCAGAAACGGATGGTACGATTATTCGGAAAGATTCTGCCGGTATTGTTTACAGTCCAGTAACTTCTGCCGGAGATTCCTTGGTTTACAATAAGATGGAGACATTGACCGGGATGGAATATACCTTGGCATTGTCGGACGGTTCGTTGGTGTATTTAAATGCTGAGACATCCGTGAAATATCCGGTGGTGTTTGCTGAAAACGAGCGGATGGTGGAGTTAGACGGGGAGGCTTACTTTGAGGTGGCAAAAGATGCCAGCCGTCCCTTTATTGTGCGGATGAACGGAGTAGATGTGAAAGTGACGGGAACTTCTTTTAATGCCAGGGCTTATCGGAATGAGGGGAAGGTGGTGACCACTTTGATTGAAGGGCGCGTGGAGGTGAATGGCAAAGCCATTGTTCCGGGCGAGCAGGCACGTTATGAGGTGGGAAACGGCAATTTGGAGGTTGCTAAAGTGGATGTGGAACACTTTGTAGCCTGGAAAGAGGGGTACTTTGTTTTCCGGAATGAGCGGTTGGAAGATGTGATGAGGACTTTGGCACGCTGGTACAAAGTGGAATATCATTTTATGGACGAGGCGTCGAAAGACGTGAGAATCGGTGCCCGTTTTGGGCGATATAACGACATGACACCCATCATCGAGATGTTGCGCGAGACGGAGTTGGTGGATGTCTTGCAGACCAATTGCAGTTTGTATATTTCAAAACGAAAATAAAAAATGCCCCGGTGAGCCTGAGAAACTGCCGGAGCATAGAGTTCAAATAAATCGTATGTTAAACTTTTAATTCAACAAAGGTATGGAAAAAAATCCAGGAATGGCTTTCCCTGCAAGGGGAAAATTAAAGAAAATCTTTTTAGTTATGAAATTGAAAATCTTTTTGATTCTGTTTGGCTGTTTGCAGGTGCATGCCGCCGTTTATTCACAGAACGATGTGAAAATCAGCCTTGATTTGGAGAATGTCTCCTTAGAGGAAGTGATTTGGGCTATTGAGCGCCAGACCGATTTTGTCTTCATGTACGGGACAAGCGATGTGGAGAAAGTGCAATCCCTGACCGTGAAGGAAAATGACAAGGGCGTTGGAGAAATTTTGCAAGCCTGTTTGCGAAATACCGGTCTGTGTTACGAGATTTCCGGCAATGCCGTCGTAATTAAGAAAGGGGAACAGCAAGTGGAGGGACGGAAGATTACGGGGAAAGTGACTGACGAAAAGGGCAATACCCTGCCGGGGGTGACGGTGCTGATAAAGGGGACTTCCATAGGTGTTTCTACTGATAATGAAGGAAAATACTCTTTGTCTTTGCCTGCAGGAGAGCATGTTTTGTTGTTCTCTATGGTCGGTATGCAAACGAAAGAGATTGCCGTTGGTTCCCGTAGCCAGATTGATGTGGTGATGCAGGAAGAGGTGAGCGAGATGGAAGAGGTGGTGGTGACGGGGATCTTTCAACGAAAAGCAGGCAGTTTTACGGGGTCTGCTTTAAGTTTGAATGAAGAAGATTTGAAAAGAGTTGGAAATCAAAATGTTGTTGCCAGTTTGAAGAATATTGACCCTTCATTGATGATATTCGATGATATGCAATTTGGTTCTGACCCGAATAAAAATCCAAAGATGTCATTACGCGGAGTTTCGTCCTTTGATTTAGGGGAGTCTACGGTTGATTTGAAAGGTACTTACAGTAATGATCCAAACGCTCCCTTGTTTATCTTGGATGGTTTTGAAGCTTCCATACAAAAGATTATGGACTTGGATATGAATAGAGTGGAATCGTTGACAATATTGAAAGATGCATCAGCAAAAGCAATTTATGGTTCAAAAGCTGCCAATGGGGTGATTGTTATAGAAACTAAAAAGAGTACGACTGCAGATTTGCGTATTGAATACAATGGAAGTGTGGAAATTCAAGCTCCAGACTTAAGCTCTTATAATTTGACAAATGCTGCTGAAAAATTGGAAATAGAAAGAGATGCTGGTTTGTATTACGATGATAATATAGAGACTTTATATACTTTGGAACAGAATTATCAACGGAAATTGGCAGCAGTAGTTTCAGGGATTGATACGGATTGGTTAGCTAAACCCTTGCGCAATGGTGTCGGTACAAAACATGGGATATCTTTTGAAGTAGGAAATGAGCGCTTGAGTTTAATAGCTGGATTTACTTATAATAATATTAAGGGTGTAATGAAAGGTTCTGATAGAACAAATTATGAAGGTTCTGTGTCGATTTCATATCGTTATAAAGGTTTGAATTTTAGAAATCAATTAACGGTAACTTCAAATGTAGCCAATGATTCTCCTTATGGTTCTTTTAGTGAATATGCTTTAATGAATCCGTATTTGTCTCCATACGATGAGAATGGTAATTTAGTGCAAAATGCAAATATTATTCCTAATTCTTCTGAATTTATTGATAATCCGTTATATAATGCTTCTTTGAATACTAAATTGAAAAATAGTTATTTGGATGTAACCAATAATACTTATGTGGAATGGACGATTGTACAAGGTATTAAGGCGACAGCTCGTTTCGGTGTGTCGGAAAAAAGAATCGCTGCAGATGAGTTTTATCCAGCAAATCACTTGAAATTTAGGTCTTATTCAGGAGATGACTTTTTTAGAAAAGGAAGTTATAAAATTAATAATGGACATGAAAAGCGTTTAAGCGGAGACTTTAACGCTCAATTGTCAAAGCAATTAGGAGAAAAACACTATGTTTTTGCCAATGTCGGTTTTAATTTGGCTGAAAATTCTTTTGAAGAATTGTATTATGAGGCAGAAGGTTTTCCTAACGATAAAATGAATGATATGATTTTTGCACGTCAGTATGCAGAAAATCAGAAACCGAGTGGATCTGAATCTACGATTCGTGATATTGGTATATTAGCAGCAGCGAATTATTCGTATGACGATAGATTTCTTGTGGATGGTTCTTGGCGTGCAAGTGCTTCTAGTCAATATGGGGCTAATAATCGTTGGGGACAATTTTGGAGTGTAGGATTAGGTTGGAATGTACATAATGAATCTTGGTTGGAAAACTCTAAAATCAAACAATTGAAATTAAGAGGGTCAGTAGGTTATACAGGAAGTCAAAGTAGTGAAGCTTATGCGTCATTGGCAACTTATAAATATTTGTTGGAAGACGTATACATGGGATTCATTGGTGCTGAATTAAAAGGCATGCGAAATGATGATTTAAAGTGGCAAGAAAAACTAGATTATAACGTTGGTGTTGATTTTAATATTGGACGTTTGTTTAGTTTGAAATTCGACTACTATATTTCAAAGACCAAAAATAACTTATTGGATTTTGATTTACCTACTTATACAGGTTTTTCTACGGTGAAAGAGAATATAGGTGATGTAGAAAATAAAGGTGTTGATTTGCGTATAAGTATGACTCCATGGAGTTTGCCTAAAGAAAGGGCTTATTTGTCAATAACAGCCTCAATATCGCACAATAAGAATAAGATTACAGGAGTTTCAACTGCAATGAAGAATTACAATGAAAAGCAAGATGAAATGGCTGATAATGAATTTAATAATCTGCCAGTACAAAAATATTATGATGGAGTATCAATGAATGCGATTTGGGCAGTGCGTTCTTTGGGTATTGATCCCTCTAATGGACGGGAAATTTATTTAGATAAAAATGGGAAAAGAACTTATACTTACCGGGCTTCAGATCAGGTGGTTTGTGGAGATGAGTTACCCAAAGTTCAAGGAAATGCAGGATTGTCTTTTAGCTGGAAAGGTATAGAGGTTAGTACTGTATTCCGTTTTCAATGGGGAGCACAAATGTATAATCAAACTTTAGTTGATAAAGTTGAAAATGCGAACTTGCAACAAAATGTTGATAAAAGAGTATATGATGGACGTTGGAGATTTCCTGGTGATGTAAAACCCTATAAATCTTTAGGAAATAAATGGGTTGAAGATGCTGGCGAATATGGTGAATATATTGATTTAAAAACCCAACCGACCTCACGTTTTGTACAAGACAGAAATGAATTTGCATTAGGCTCGTTAACTGTCGGTTATGACTTTTGGAAGCATAAATTTTTGAAAACTCTTCATATGGAAAGATTGCGTTTGAATTTTTATATGAATGATGTATTTGTATTGTCAAGTATTGAGATTGAGCGTGGTACTTCTTATCCTTTTGCTCGTTCATTTAATTTTGCAATACAAGCGACCTTCTAATACGAAATTAAAAATTTATTACTATGAAAAATTGGAGAATATATTTTTCGTTGATATTATCAGTTGCTCTATTAGAAAGTTGTCAAGACTGGTTGGATGTAGAGCCAAAATCAGAAATCAAGTCGGATTTAATGTTTGAATCTGAGAGTGGATTTAGAGATGCTTTAAATGGAGTATATATTTTGATGCGTGGAACTGATTTATATGGTAAGGAAGCTACTTGGGGTTTTGTAGATGCTATAGGTCAGCAATATACAGTATATAATACGCCTGCTGCAAGATATTATCAGGCAATTCGTTACAATTATAATCAGACAGTCGATATGTCAGATGGTATTTGGGAGAAGGCTTACAAGACAATTGCCAATATAAATAATATGTTAGAGAATATTGATGAGAAAGAGTCGATAATTACTCCTGCGGCTTATGGTATTTATAAAGGCGAGGCTTTGGGGCTGCGTGCATTCTTGCATTTTGATTTATTGCGCATTTTTGGTTGGGGCGATTTGGAAAATAATCCAGATAACCTTAAACGTCTATGTATTCCTTATGTGACAGAATATAGTAAGGAGTTGCGTAAACAGTTGACTGTTGAAGAATTATTCCCTTTGTTAGAGAAAGATTTGAAAGATGCCATTAGTTTGCTTGATGCAAATGATCCTTATGGAGAAGCTCCTAAATATGATGATTATTATTTGCCTAATGATGATCAGTATTTTAATAATAGGGAAAGTCATTTTAATTATTGGGCAGCAGTTGCAACCTTAGCGAGAGTTTACATGTGGTATGGGAAAAAGGCAGATGCTTTACCATTACTTCAGTCATTTATAGAAGCCAATAGATTTAGTTGGGTAAGTTCTTATAGTGTAGATTCTTATTATGAAAAAAACAGAGATATAACATTTACACCGGAACATGTATTTTATTTAGATTGTCCAGATCTATTTGATAACATTAGACCCTATATAGATCCTTCGGCAAATGATCCGAATGACAATGATAATTTGATTTATCATACACAAAGTCGGGCAGATAAAACTTTTGAAACCTCTAATGGAGGTGGTACAGATTATCGCTATCGTCGCCAATATAATAAAGATAATAGCTATTTTGATGGTTGGTCTTTGGCAAAATTTTGGGAAGTAGAAGATTATCAATATGGAGGTAGGATGCCATTGATTAAAAAGCCAGAATTATATTATATGGCAGCAGAGTGTTTGTTGTCGACAGGATCGGAAAATGATAAAAAACAAGCAATTGATTTATTGAATACTGTTAGAGTAAATAGAGGAATTTCAAATGCTTATAACTTGCCATATACTTTGGAAAAAAGCCAAGTGCAAGATGAGATAACCAAAGAATATCAGAAAGAATTCATGTGTGAGGGGCAATTGTTTTATTATTATAAACGTTTAGGATTTAAATCTATTCCTAATACCACAAAAACTGGGAATGATGCTGTTTATGTTGTCCCATTACCAATAAACGATGTGAATTTGGGAGGTTTAGAAGATTATAAAGAAAATAATTAAATTGCTATGCTTATGAAAACATTGAAAATAACATTGTGTAGCTTATTGTTAGGACTATCTTTTTTATTTGTTTCTTGTCAGAAAGAAGAAATTATGATGTATCAACAAGAAGCTGGATTGTCATTTTGGGGTATGGCTTCAGGGGAATTTAGTTTTTTTGATTCCCCAGGCACCACTTCTTATACTTATGAAATAAGAGTCTCTACTTCAGGTGATTCTGTTAATTACGATCGGCATTTTACAGCTGCGATTGTTGAAAATGATACGAATTATGTGACAACTGCGCGTCCAGACCAATATAAATTGTTGGAGGGAACAATACCTGCGGGAAAGTTTGAAGGAATTTTGCCTGTTGAAATTATCTATACGCCGGATATGGATGATAGTAGTTTTGTTGCTTGTTTAAAATTGTTGCCTGGAAAAGATTTCCCTTTAGGTGGATTTGATGAACGTTATTTTGAATTGACAATGACAAATAAATTGATCAAACCTTCCAATTGGGGAAATTTGACATTTTATTTAGGTAGTGCTTTTTCAAGTAGTTGGTACAATTTTATATTAGATGTAATAGGCATGCGTTATATTCCTTATCCTTCTGCAAAAGAAGGTGATACTGCATGGGAGTATAATGAGATGCTTGCTTATGTTGGAAAAATAAAGTCAGAATTACTGAAATACAATTTAGCGCATCCTGATGATCCGCTTCGTCATGATGATGGTGATAATGCAGGAGAGTTAGTGGAAATGCCATAAAATTATTACGAAAAATTGAATATTATGAGAGTTAAAATTATTGTATTGATTAGTTTTTGTTGCTTTTTTGTCCTTGGTTGTTATGAAGATAAATCAGCAACAGATTTTGAAATAGTAAATCCGATTAATATCGAATTTTGGGATAATTATGCAGAATCTCAAAAAGTATTTCAAATGGATACTTTGGAAATCATACCAATTATTTATAAATGTGGAGTAGATGATTCAGATTTAGAATATGAGTGGAGAATCCAAGGTAATGATTATCCAGTTACGGTGTTATCTGATAAATTGATATTTAAGCAACAAATTACTGTTGCTCCTAATAGTAATCCTTATGATTTAATTTTGACAGTAACTGATAAGACTACTTCATTGAAAGAATTTGCAAAAATCCGGTTAACTGTAGAAAGCAAATTTGGAGAAGGATTGTTAGTTGCTGATACACATGATGAAATAACTTCTGATATATCTTTAGTCATGGCACCTAACTTTACTCGTGATTTACAAGAAAAGAATAAACGGACTCATTATAATATTTATTCTTTAATGAACAATGGTCAAAAGGTTTCAGGGGTAATTCATGACATACAATCTGATATAAAAAGCGATTCTCGTGTACTGACTTTTATGACAGAGACTGATATTCATAGAGTTGATCCATATGATTTTGCTGCATGGCAAATGAATAATGATTTGTTTTATGTGCCTTTGGATGATATAAAACCCGGTCAATTGGCAAAAGATGATTATGGCGGCGATGAGTATATGACAGTGAATGGAAAAATGCATTATCGAAACTCTTCATGGGGAAACCTATATTATAGTTATTATTTGTTTACACCAGATAATTCTGATTATCAAATAAGTTATATAGCAAAACTTGGAAGAGATTATTATGCTCCTAAACCTTTTGCTTATGATGAATTAAAAAATCGGTTACTCCAAATGAATTCCTATAATGATGGGTTCATGCAATTTAGAGATCAAGAACCTGGGGTGTTATTTGATGTGAATAATTTAGGTGCCTACGATGCTGTTTATATGGATGAAGGTGAAAATGCTAATTTAAATATGGTTTTAAAAGCTGAGGATGGTAGTGGCTATTTCATATTTGCCATACAAACAGAGGTTGCAGATAATGGAAGCAATTTGCCTGTAGGGCTTTATAATTTGTCGCAGTGTACTGATATAATGAATGTGGTAGCTTTTGCCTCTTCTCCCATTTCAGAAGATTTTTATTATGCAACTGAGAATCATGTGTATGCATTGACATTAAAACCGGATCAACCTAATCCGATTTCATCAGTACGTTATACAACAATGGAAGGTGATAAGATAACTGGAATGATGATTTGGAAAGGTGAGTATCAAAGAATGAATGTTCCTGATGATTCACAACCTAGTGGAATGAGTGCTGAAAGTAATCATAATAGGATGTTAGTTCTTACGACTTATAATGACTCAACAAAAGAAGGCAAAGTAATAACTATTCCTATTATTCGTTTAGGGGATGGAACTTTGGAAACAAATCCAACTTTTCATAATGTATATGATGGTTTTGGACGTATTACAAAAGTCGCTTATAATAAAGTAGGTTATTAATTAATTATGTGAAGATGAGAACAAGATATTTAGTTAGTATGCTGATTGGCATTGCAATTACATGTGCTTGTCAAGATAATGATGATTCGGGAAGTATTGATTTGCGTCCGGAGCATAAAATGAGAGTAAAAGAAATTGTAGGGTACAATTCTCATTGGAAGGATTATACGTTGAAAATTTCTTATGCTAATGATAAAATAATCGATATTGAAAGATTTAATCTCAATGGTCGTAAAGTAGGTGGACTGGAAATACGTAGGGAACAAGAAAGTGTTTCTTATATGTTGCAGGATTATATACCAGCTATAGATGCAGACTCTATTTCTAGATTAGATGCTCGTTTACAGAAATTGTATGGGAAAGGGAATTATTCTTTAGAGGATAGTATTCCATTAACTTCTACCGTATTAATGATGCTTACAACAGAAAGTAGTGATGGTATAATAACAGCACAGCAATTTACTTATTACCAATCACCCACCGATTTTGGTACAGGAGTGAATTTTTCTCCTCGGTATAATATAAAGAATAGGGAGAGTTATGTATATGAATACGATGAAAATAACTGTATTCTGATTTGTCGTAACTTGTCTGATGTGTTTGATGGCGGCAATGAACAAAGTTACGATAGGATAGCTTATAAGACAGACTATAATATTGTTGGAAGCCAAGTTCAAAAGAGCTTGTTGTTTTTGGCAGGAAGTGAATATGAGAATAATTGGAACTTGCAAAATGAGTATGTATATACATATTCTGCAGGTAATTTAATCGGTATAGTAGGTGATAATTATAGCCTTCGATGTGATTATAAAAATAATTATTTGAGTTCAATTACAGAAAATGACAAGGTAACCTTTTATACAATGAACGAGCAGGGCTATTGTATAAGGATAGAAGAGGCTTCAGGTGATTATATGGATATTGAGTATGAAAATGGCAGCGGTGACTTTAATATTTTTACCCGTTTAGATAGACCTCAACAAGGTTTTCCTATAATATGGTAAGAGGCTGTAATTGAATAATTTTTTGAGATAAGGGGGCAGCTAATACTTTTTAGTTGCCCTCTTTCTACTGATGTGATTTGCTTGCTTTCTCCCGAATAAACCGCGCACTGGCACATTTATTTAACGTTTGCAGACGTTAGGTAAGTGTCATGGAAACGTGGCGGAGAGGAGCAAGCGAATCCGTATCGTTGCTTCTGTTTTCCTGTTGATACCACGCAGATATGTCCACTTAATCAGTCAATAGCCTTTATATACCTTGCTTATGCCTATGTTCAGTCATTGCTCCAGACTGAACGCTCGGCGTAGGTATAAGAAAGGTGCAGCGAAGGTGTTAGGAGACTTGGGTGGGATATATTATAAAGAAAGGCTTGGGAAATGCTTGGACATATTTTAATTGGTGGGATATGAATTTTTTTGAAGGAAGAGCACGATATTAAAATTAATATCATTACCTTTGTCAAGTATTAATTAAGCCAGAGTGATGAAATACAATGAACTCGAAAAATTGGTGAGAAAAGCCGGATGTTATAATACAGGGCGAACAGGCAGGGCATCCGCTTTGGTATAGTCCTAAAACAGGAATGACATTTCAAATGAGCAATCATGGATCACAAGAGGTGGCGTCCGGAACACTGAAGAAAATAAAAAAGGCTGCAGGCATTTAATTAGTTAGGTTTGTAATGAATAAAAGTATTATGGCGACAAAGAAAGTAAATGCAATTATTGAACGGGCAAACGATGGAACGTATAGTATCTATATGGATGCAGATGAAATGGATTATTTGGTGACGGGAACAGGTAAGACTGTCAGCGAGGCAATGAATATGTTTATAGGCGGATATGAGGACATGCGTCGTTATTATGAGGAAGAGGGCAAGGCGTTTGAAGAAGTAGATTTTGATTTTAAATATGACATGGCTTCTTTTTTGGCGTATTACTCAAAAATATTTTCGCTTGCAGGATTGTCCCGCCTTACTGGTATAAACCAGCAACAATTGAGCCATTACGTTACAGGCAGACGGCATCCTTCGGCAAGAACGGTAGAGAAAATGCAGGAAGCGATTCAAGGATTTGGAAGAGATTTGAGTACCATAAATTTTGTTTGAATATTGGAATTTGTATTTGGTGCAATGTGTAGAAATGTATTTGCTGTATATCATTGAAAACATGTTGTTTAATGGATAAGAATCGGGCAATCTCTATGGCTGCCCGATTCTTTTTGATTTTGTATTACATTTCTTTCATGAGGTCTTGGATGGCGGCTTCCAATTGAAGGTCGCGGCCTTGGAGGGCGGAGGCGGGGTCGTTGTTGACCTTGATGTCCGGTTCCAGCTGCATGTTTTCAAGGATGCGGCCTTGGTTGTCTTTCATGCCGACTTGCGGGATGCCGAAAGTGACGCCGTCAATCATGGTTTCCCACCACACGGCGGTCATGGTTCCCGGGACAGGCATGCCGACCAGTTTGCCAAGCCCAAGTTCTTTGTATGCCCAGGGGAAGCCGTGGGCGTTGCTGTAGTTGCTTTCGCTGACCAGGACGATGGACGGTTTTGTCCATTGGGCAAAGGGGTCGATGCCAATGAATTGCCCGCGGGGGACGAATTCGGCAAATTGTTTGCCGCCCAGCAGGTGGAGCAGGTCTTCGTGGAGCCAGCCGCCGCCGTTGTAGCGGGTGTCGATGACAACAGCCTTGCGGTTGCGGTAGCGTCCGAGCAGTTCGGAATAGGTTTTCCGGAAACTGGGGCTGTCCATGGAGGCGATGTGGATGTAGCCGATGGTGCCGTTGGAGAGGCTGTCGGTGATGTGTTCGCGTTGTTTTACCCAGCGTTGGTAGAGCAAGCTGTTCAGCTGTCCGGCATTGATGGGCTTGATGTATTCTACGAATTCCTCTTTGCTTTCAGGGTCGTAGATGGTGAGCATGGTGCGTTTGCCGCTCTTGCCTTCGAGAAGCGGGAAATAGTCCTCGCCGGCTTTGATTTCTTGGTCGTCGATGCGGCGGATGATCATGCCGGGCTTGATTTTGCCATCGGAAAGGTCTAATGGTCCGCGTTCGATGATTGCGCTGATTTTTAAGCCGTCTTTATCGTATGCCGGGTCATAGAAGGCACCGAAGTTGGCAGTTGCTCCCCTGCCCATTTGCATGCCGTAGCGGGCACCGGTGTGTGAGGCGTTGAGTTCGCCCAGCATTTCGCCCAGCACTTCGGCAAAGTCGAAGTCGTTGTTGATGTAGGGGAGGAAGCGCTCGTAGGCTTTTTTGTAGTATTCCCAGTCCACGCCTTTGAAGTCTTTGTCGTAGAATTTGTCTTTGACTTGCTGCCAAACGTGGTTGAAGAGGCTGGCGCGTTCTTCGGCGGGTTTCCATTCAAAGTCTACGCGGTATTTCATTTGGTCTAAGCGTCCGTTCCCTTGGTTGACGGTGAAAATCTGACCGCCGGAGAGCAGGTAGAGGGTGCGTCCGTCTTTGGATAGTTCGAGCGAGCCGCCGCGTCCCATTTTGGAAAGGATGCGGGTGACGTTTTCATTGAAGTCGTGCATCCAGAGGTCATAGCCGCCTTCGAAAGCTGCCAGGTAGTAGAGCTTGCTGCCGTCGTTGGTGAGCACGGCATCCCCCAGGTTGGAAGAGTTGATGGTCATGCGCACCATGCGGTCTTCGAGGTTCTTGAGGTCGATTTTCAGCTCAGGCAATTTGGGTGCATCCGGTTTTTTGTTTTTAGCAGACTCGGTTGGGGTGTCAGACTCTGCGTCTTTGCCCTTTTTCTTGCTGTCTTTTTTGTTGTCCTTTTTGTCCTCTTGCTTGCCTTCTTTCTTTTTGTCTTTCTTGGCTGCTTCAGCCTTTTCTTCTGCTTCTTGCTTCTTTTCCAAAGCCTTCTGCTCGTCGGCAAGCATGCGTTCCTCTTTGCTCATGCGGAAATAGTCGTAGGCTTCGGGGTCAAGGAAGAGACCGTAAATGTCGCCTTGCGCGCCCCAACTGCCGTGGCTGCGCAAGCCTTGGCGGTCGGTTTGCCAGATAATGGCTTTGCCTCCCATCATCCAGCGGGGATTGCTGTCGCTGTATCCGCTGTTGGTGAGGTTGTGGATTTCGCCTTTGCCGTCGGCTTTGACAAGGGCGATGTCCGGGTGCTGCCAGCCGCCTTCTTCAAAGAATTTGGCAAGAATCCATTGCCCGTCGGGAGACCATTCGAAACTCTGGTCGCCGTCAGAGTAGGAGTAATTGTATTTTGCAGGCAGGACGACGCGCGTTTTCTTGCTCTTGAGGTTGATAACGCGGATTTCCGTGCGGTTGGCAAGGTAAGCAACTTCTGTCCCGTCGGGCGAGAATGCCGGTTGGAAGCTGGCGGTCAATCCTTTGGTGAGTTGTTCTTCTTCGATTTCGCGGGCATAGGCAAAGGATTTGTCGTCCTCGTTTTTGATGCGGGCGATGTAGAGGTTCCACTGTCCGTCCCGTTCGGAGGCGTAAACCAATGAGCGTCCGTCCGGCGAGAAGTTGACGTTCTTTTCTTGTGCGGCAGTATTGGTGATGCGCTTGGTGGTGCCGAATTCCGCATTTGCCACAAAGACATCTCCGCGCACTACAACGGCAAATTCTTTCCCGTTAGGGGCTACGGCGATTTCACGCGCACCATTGTTCCAACTTCTCTTTTGCACAGCAGGTACCTGATTGTCCATGACCACGTTGATGGCAACTTTTTTCGGTTGCTTGCCGGGCGTCATGGTGTAGATTTCGCCGTCGTAGAAGAAGCAGAGCACGTCGTCATTGGAACGGCTGAGGAAACGCACGGGGTGTTTCGTGAAGCGGGTGACCTGCGTGATGTCCTGCGGATTGCTTAACGACATTTTGCACACATTGAATGTACCGAACCGTTCGCTGAGGAAATAAATGGTGTTGCCGTCGGCAGCCAGCACCGGATAGCGGTCTTCTACCTGTTTGTTTGTCAGGTTGGTAAATTCGCCTGTCTGGAGGTCGTGTACCCAGATGTCGCGGCATACAGAGGACGTGTGGTGTTTGCGCCATTCATCCTCATAGCCTTTGCGGTCGTGGTAGATGATTTTATTGCCGTCGGGTGTAAAACAAATGTTGTAGGCATCGAATGTCAGCACTTGTTCAGGGCGTCCGCCTGCAACCGGCACAGTGTAGACTTGCCCGCTGCTGGGGAATTGCCCATAGTCTTCTGCCGGCAGAATGTTGGCGCGGAAGAGGATGTGCTTGCCGTCAGGCGTGAAGCACTCCGGGATGGCACTGCCGCTGAATGTGGTCAGGCGTGTAGGCGTGCCCCCCGTGACAGGCAGTGTATAAAGGTCCATGCTGCCGTCGCGTCCGGAGCAGAAAGCAATGGTCTTGCTGTCCGGCGACCATACGGGATGGTAGTCGTAGGCGGGATGCGTCGTTAATTGGGTGGCTTTGCCGCCTTCGACGGGCACGGTGAAAATGTCGCCTTTGTAACAGAATGCAATGGTTTTGCCGTCCGGCGAGATGGACGGGTAGCGTGTCCACAACGGAGTCTCCTGAGCGGACAGCCCGGTAGCTGTCAGGACACATGCCCAGAGAAGAATACATTTAAGTAGATTCATGTCTTTAGATTTTATTGGTGTAAATTTTGCAATAAAAGTACGTCTTTTCTTCTTACCTGCGAATTGTTGTGCGGGACTTTAATTTAAAATTAAGATTCCCTGTTCTCCCTTTTGTGATTTGCATTAAAAAAAGCCCTCATACGAGGGCTTTTTGTTTATGTTTTGCCAGTGGGCTTAGGCTTTTTTATACTTGCCCAAGTCTTCCGGGTTGAATCCGTTGATGAATTCTGTGTGGGCAGCCACTTTGGCTTCGCCGTAGTGGATGAAGATCTCGGCAGATTTCAGATACTTGTCGCAACGTTGTGCATCCAACAGCAACAGGTAGCCGATAATCGTGTAGCCTGCAATTTCTACCAACCGGCGGGCATGGAAATCCGTGTATTCTGCATCGCCTACGGCGGCAACGGCAGCCGTGGCGGCTTCCAACTTGTCGGTCATCGCCTTCAACTTGTCGCGCAGGTACTCGTGTTCGGGGGCGATAGCCGCTTTTTCATACACTTCACGGATGTGCTTGGCGTATTGTCCGGTCGTTACGCCGCGGATGGCTGCCACTACCTGCAATTGGGATGTACCCTCGTAGATGTTGGTGATGCGGGCATCGCGCACGTAGCGTTGGATGGGGTAGTCCTTCATGAAGCCGGAACCGCCGTGGATTTGCAGCGCGTCGTAGGTGATTTGATTGGCATATTCACTTGCAAAGAGCTTTTGCAGCGGAGTGTAGATGTCTGCCAATTTCTGGTATTCCTTCATTTCAGCACGTTCCTCTTTGTCGAGTGCGCGTTCCTTGGAAATGTGGTAGTAAGTCTTGTACATATCCACAAAGCGCGAAGTCTCATAGAGTACAGAGCGGATGCCGTGCAATTTGGCTTCCATGTGTGCCAGCATTTCATATACAGCCGGGAACTCGATGATGGCTTTGCCAAACTGCTTGCGCTCGCGGGCATATTTCAAGCCCTCGCGGTAAGCTGCTTCGGCGATGCCGACGGACTGTCCGCCGATACCCAAGCGGGCAGCGTTCATCAATGCCATTACATATTTAATCAACCCCATTTTGCGTTCGCCAACCAATTCGGCGGGGGCGTTTTTGAATACCAATTCACAAGTTGGAGAACCCTTGATACCCAGTTTGTTCTCGATGCGGCGGACGGTTACGGCATTGCTGTTGCGGTCGTAAATGAACATGGACAAACCGCGGGCATCCGTAGTGCCTTCTTCTGAGCGTGCCAATACGAGGGAAATGTGCCCGTCGCCGTTGGTGATGAATCGTTTCACACCATTGAGGTACCATTTGCCTTCTGCCTCATTGTAAGTGGCTTTCAGTTGCACTGCCTGCAGGTCAGAACCGGCATCCGGTTCGGTCAGAGCCATGGCGCAAGTCTCGCCGGCACATACGCGGGGCAGGTATTTGGCTTTCTGCTCCTCGCTGGCAAACTCGTTGATGGTCTCCGCACAGTCCTGAAGCCCCCAAATGTTCTGCAATCCCGCATCGGCACGGCTGACGATTTCAGCTGCCATGATGAACGGGGTGATGGGGAAATTCAGACCGTTGTACTTGCGCGGCAGGGAAATGCCGTTCAAGCCTGCCTGATTGATGACATCAATATTCTGCTGTGTGCCGGGAGCATATTTCACATGTCCGTCAATCACTTGCGGACCTTCTGCATCCACGCCCTCTGCATTCACGTCAATGATGTCGCCGCAGATTTCCCCTACGATTTCCAACACCTTGTCATAATTGTCGATGGCGTCTTCGAAGTCGCGCGGGGCATTGTCATATTGTTCAGCCTCCGTGAAATTACGTTCTTTCAGGGCGACTATTTTTTCCATGAGGGGATGCCCCAGGTGGAATTTTATATCTTCGTTGTCTGTGTAAAAATTAGCCATAGTTCAAATTATTTGCTGTTCTTCTTATAATATTGAATCATTTTGGGAATCACGACATTCAAGTCGCCGGTAATCACGTAATCCGCAAACTTGTTGATGGGGGCGTTTGCGTCGGTGTTGATGGCGATGACCATAGCAGATTCCTCCATGCCTGCCGTGTGCTGGATTTGTCCGGAGATACCGCAGGCGATGTACAATTTCGGACGCACGGTCGTGCCTGTCTGCCCGATTTGCCGTTCGTGTTCGCAGAAGCCTGCATCCACGGCGGCACGCGATGCGCCGACCTCGCCGCCAAGCACGCTTGCCAGCTCATGCAGCAATTGGAAGTTTTCTTTTGAGCCTACGCCATAGCCGCCGGCAACAATGATGGGGGCAGCTTTCAGATTGATTTTCGATTTCTCGATATGGCGTTCGATGACATGGATAACAAAATCCTCCGGGGAAGTGAATTTGTCTACATCGATGTTTTTGATTTCGCCCTCGTGCTTCAGGTCGAAGATTTCTTTCCGCATCACGCCCTCGCGCACGGTAGCCATTTGTGGACGGTGGTCGGGGTTTACAATGGTAGCCACGATGTTACCTCCGAATGCTGGGCGGATTTGGTAAAGCAAATTCTTGTAAACTTTATCATTCTTCTTATCCTCATAGTCGCCGATGACCAAACTGGTGCAGTCGGCAGTCAATCCGCTGTGCAGGGCTGATGAAACCCGGGGACCCAGGTCGCGCCCGATGCTGGAAGCGCCCATAAAGGCAATCTGCGGTTGTTCCTGCTTGAACAAGTTGACCAGAATGGAGGTGTGGGGCAGGGTTGTGTAAGGATAGAGGCGGGCATCGTCGCCTTTCCACAATACATCCACCCCGTAAGGGAATACTTGTTTCTCAACGCCCTCTAAATGTTCGCCCAATACAATGGCTTCCAGTTTTACACCGAGTTCGGTGGCAAGGGTGCGTCCTTTGGTGAGCAGTTCGAGGCTTACGTCTGCCACAACACCCTCTTCTATTTCGCAATATACAAATACGCTGTTCATAATGATTAAATTAGGAAATTTGGAAAATCAAATTATCCGATGGTATGATTGGTGATTAACTCTTTCATCATGGCATCGATGGCTTCGTCGCTGGCATCCAATACTTTGGCTTCCTTGGCTTGGAACACGACGCTTTCGATGTTCTTCACCTTGGTCGGCGAGCCGTTCAAGCCCAGTTCCTGAGGATCACAAGTGATGTCGTTCACGCTCCACTCTGTGATTTTCAAGTAAGGACGTTCGTTCAGAAGGTTCATGTAATCCTCATTGGCATCCTGCAACTCCTGAGTAGCCCTGGCATATTTGTATTTCATGACATAGCGGGCATTCCGCGGACGGCAGGGGGCTGCGGAACCATTGACCGTCACTACACAAGGCATCGGGCTTTCCACCACTTCGATGCCTCTTTCCAGGCGGCGTTTGATGACAATTTTATCTTCCGTGCATTCCAATATTTCTTCGGCATACGTCACTTGCGGCAAGCCCAATTTCTCTGCCACCTGGGGTCCTACTTGCGCTGTATCTCCGTCGATAGCCTGGCGTCCGCAAATCAGCAAGTCGGTTTGCAAGTTGCGCAGGGCGCATGCCAGCGCATAAGAAGTAGCCAGCGTATCCGAGCCTGCAAAAGCGCGGTCGGACAATAAATAACCGCCGTCAGCGCCGCGGTACATGGCTTCGCGGATGATTTCGGCTGCACGTCCGGGACCCATGGTCAGGATATGCACCGTGCTCCCCTCGAATTTATCTTTCAATCTCAACGCCTGTTCCAATGCGTTCAAATCTTCCGGGTTAAAGATTGCGGGCAAAGCAGCCCTGTTTACCGTTCCATCAGCCTTCATAGCATCCTTCCCTACATTTCTCGTGTCGGGAACCTGCTTGGCGAGAACAACAATTTTCAGTCCTTTCATATACTATTCATTAAATTGTTATAGACAACACTCTATTTTTAAAGGGGTAAAGATACGACAATCTTTCAGAAAAAGCGGCTTTTTGACATTTATTTTATGTATTCTCTTTGAGTGTTAAAATGGCAATTGTAAGATAATGAGAGAAATATGCTTCAAAAAAACTTGCATTCATTGTTACAATAAAAACGGGGCGACCGCTGCCGGTCGCCCCCATCCTTGTTTTACTCTATCGTTAAATAGAGCGTCTTCGAAGCCTTCTTCCCGTCCTGCGTGGTTACAATCACAAAGACCTCCAGAGCCTCCATGTTCCACGACGCGGGAATAGTCATCATGGCACTATCCAACCCGCTGCGCTCTCCCAACTGTTCCATCTTCGCTTTCAACTTCTCCGTTTCCAGCACTACGGCGTAGAACAGGTCGTTGCTTGCGCTGTGAGCCACATACCCTTCTTCCTCCGTAAAAGAGAACATCAAGCTGTGCGAATCGGCATCCGCCGTCACGCTTGCCGTTTCCGGAAGCGCGCGGCATCCCTTTGAAAGCACCAGCTTTGAATAGTTAATGGTCACCGACAAATCATCATCGGCACTTGCCACTCCCTTGTTCAATGAAAGAAAATAATCCTCCCGTGACATCACCCTTGGATACGAAGGATACCCGACCTTCAACACGGCGGACAACGTATAAGCCCATTCTTGCATCTTCGGGAATACGGTTCGTTGTTTTTGTTGGAGCAACGTCCTTGGATTTTTTACTTTCGTTACTTTCTTTCTTACGATAGTCTGCCCCCTGGATACGCAGGTCGTTAAATTGCCAAAAGATTTCCGCATTTCAGTAAATGCTGCTGAATCAACAATTGCCATAATAATTCATTTTAAGATTAAACACTAAAATTAATTCACTCTCGCCAATCCCTAAGACTGGACTTCCTTTAGACCACATAGGTCTTTCTTTTTCTAACAACATCTTTTTAGATTTTTTAGTATAAAACAAAATACTTGCTCCTACTTACTGCTTTCCCGTCCGCCGAGCAAAAGAAAACGAACAGGTGCTTATATTCTTCCAGCTCTGTCGGCAATCGAATCAGGGCGCGGCAGTGCTTCCGCTGCCACTCGCCGATGTCCGGAACCTTCACCACAAAACTCCTTTCATCCTTCATCAGCGCGACTGCCAGCCGGTCACTGCCGTCGCAAGGCGGGAAGACGCTTTCATTCTTCCACGTCAATTCCCATCCCTCCTCCGCCGGCGCAAGCCGCAGTTCGTCCGGCAATGCCAATTCTCCCACGGTCAACGCCACTTTTTCAAAATCCCCCACCATGCCCTTTTTCGTAAAACATTTCTGGTTCTCTCGCACAAACCAATTATATCCTGTCAAGCCGCTCCCCTGTGCCGCTGCCTGCCAAACGGGGAGCAACCCGCCGTCCTTCACCGCCCGGTACAACGCTGCCACTCCCGCAATCCGCTCCTGCTGCTCCAGCACCGCCTCGCACCTCGTCACCTTCTCCCGTTTCGGCATCCTCCGCACATACGTCTTCCCATTATACCGGTAAACAATCATCCCACCGACCCTACCGCTAAAATCATTCAAGTTTCCAATGTCAATTTTTCCCATAATTGTCTTTTTTATCAGTTAATCGCCCAAAATTCCCCCTTCAAATCGCTTATATGTATAAATTGAAATGTCGAATGACTTCAAAAAAACATCGGTTTTTGATGTTGATTTCCAGATGGTTAGAAAGTTTAACTTTTGAGAACACTTTGAAATCGCCAAAAAGACGTCATTTTTTGCCCCAAATAGCTTCGGGCAGAAAAGTTCTACATTTCCTTTCCCGTAGACAAAAAAAATCGCCCGGACAACTGTCCGGACGACATGCGGCAAGCAGTGGTTTGCCAGTTTAAAGTGTGCGGTCTTTCGCTCGGGCATAATGCGCTTTGGCAGCTCTGAATTCCAAAGGATAATGCGCTTTCAAGTAAGCCATGCGGTAAGAATTCAAGACAAAAGCGACGGCATGCGAACGCATGAATAGCCAAACGCCGTAATTGCTCAGCACCCTCCAGATTTTCTGTATAGTTGCATCTACGTCTTTCCCATGGGCTTTACACCCTTCTACAAAATCAGCATTGCTTCTGCATCCTTCCGAAAACTTCCTTTCCCACTCTTCCAGGTTGTCGCCCTTCCGCCTGCCCTCTTTCAACGCCTCCAATGCCATTTCCGGAGAAAAACCGGCAATCTCCCGGAAAAGCCTCAAGGCTTGATTATCATAAACAGGGATTCCATAAGTGCTCCCAAAAATGGGGGCAAGCATGGGATGGAGATAATCGAAACGTTCTTCGCCGCGCTTGCGCTTGACATACTTGGGAATCCATTTCATCGCCCCCGGTATGTGGAGGCAATAAAGCGCGACAAGATCTTCAAAGCAAACCGGTTGCAAAGCCCTTAAATGCCGTTTCATGTCTAAAGGCTGAAATGGATAGATTCCTATTGTCCGTCCTTGTGCAAAAAGTTCAAACGTGGCTTGGTCATCGAGCGGAATCTCTTCCAAATCGATGCAGATTCCATGCTTCTTTCGGACATTCTCCAAGCACATCCTGATGATAGAAAGCGGTTTCAACCCGCAAATCATCATTTTGAACAAATTCAGGTATTCTATCGCCTCTTTGTCATATTGAGCCGTAAACGAATCCTCCTCATTGGGTTGTGGTGGAGCAAACGGATCCTTCTCTTGCGGCATTAGCGGAACACTTTCGATTAGCGGCTTATTGTCGAGCAAAAGCAAATAAGGATGTTCATGCGTCGCTCTCACGCACCCCTCAATCATTTCAGCCACATCAAATATTCTGGCAAGTCCAGACTTGGCAGAACGCCGCAAAGCCTCCAATTCTGGATTCTCCCTGTAAGTCTGTTTAAAACTCATTCCCGGCTTGTCCGGTATCATCCGGGCAACCTTTAGTGTTTCCGGAAGGGGATAATGAAGTACCCGGGCGACATCCTTAAAAGCGGCAACAGGAGTCATTCCGACGAAATCAGCCACATAAGCCGCTCTTTCTTTTCCCAATCGCTTGATTAAATATTCCATCACCTGTTTTTGCCCGTCCAGGTCAAAATCCAGGATAATTTCACTGATGTTTTCCGAAGAATGCCCCGTCATATAACGTTCAATCAAACCGAACTTTATCGGATCGACAGCCGTAATCCCAAGGCAATAAAGCACCAGGCTGCTGGGTGCCGTGCCCCGTCCTGCACCAACGCAACACCCCATCTCACGGGCGGCTTGCACAATTTCGCGTACCAAAAGGATATAATCAACTTGACGTGGAGCCCGAGCGATATCGTTCAGTTCTTCCTGCAGCCGTTGCTGGATTGCGGGCAGAGGGTTGTCGCCGTAATATTTTCGCATACCCTCTCTTGCCAGTTGTTCCAACTGCACCTCGCCATTCGCATATGAAACAGGCATGTGGGACAAGGCATCTCCATCCGTTAATTCATATTCCTCCACCTTGGCGGCAATCTCCGTTGTCGTTTCAATGGCTTCCGGAATATCGCTGAAAAGTGCCCGCATCTCGGCATCCGTCTTCAGCCATTCTTGCTGCGTATAACGCATGCGGTTAGGATCGTCTATGTCTCTCCGTGTATTGAGGCAAATCAGCACGTCCTGCGCTTCGGCATCCTCTTCATTCAAGAAATGGACATCATTTGTAGCCACCACCCGAATACCCAATTTCTGCCCGATGCGTAAAATTTCTGTATTGCACTTGACTTGATTGTCATACACTTCCGCCCGTTCCTTCGCGGCTGCGGCAGGATGCCGCTCCACTTCAAGGTAGTAATCCTCCCCAAAAACCTCTTTATACCACCGGGCGGCAGCCTCCGCCCCTTCCAAATCATCCGCCATGATTTTTTGGCAAATCTCTCCACCCAAACATCCGGACAGGACAATCAGCCCCTCCCGGTACTTTTCCAAAAGCCCCTTGTCCACCCGGGGACGATAATAATACCCCTCCACATACGCAATGAACGACAACTTCATCAGATTTTGGTACCCCTGCCGGTTTTTGGCGAGAAGAATTAAATGTTCGCCGCCCCGGTCAATCGGCAACTCCTTGTCATGCCGCGTTCTTCGTGCCACATACGCCTCCATCCCCAAAATAGGCTTAATGCCCTTCCGCCGGCATTCCTTATAAAAGGGCACAATCCCGAACAAATTGCCGTGGTCTGTCAGCGCAATGGCTTCCATCCCGTCAGCAATGGCTTTGTCGATAGCCAAATTCATGCTTGTCGTAACATTCTGAATCGAATAGCCGGAATGGACATGCAAATGGGTAAAAGGCTTTTTATTTTTCATTGTATCCGTCTCTTCAAATTGTTTTTTATCCACAGTCTCTTGGTTCATAGTCATCAAATTAGATCTGTTAATTAAAAAGAAGGCAGCTCCTGAAGGAGCTGTCTTTATCAAAGTGCCTCGCAAAGGCTGGTAATCAATTCCGGTGTCGGGCGCTTGTCCGCGCTGCAATATTGGAAATGGTTGGTGAAAAGCACCGACGTGCCCAGCAGGGCGGTCTGCATCAGGACAGGATAATTCACCCGGTCGGGATGCTCAATCAGCCCCGTGATGCGGCAAAGGTCGCCGCAAGGATAAGTGCCTGCCAATTCCAGCCGGTACCCCATCCAAATGTTCTCATTTCCAGAAGCATTCTTTCCCCAGAAATCCCACGACCCCTTGTTCTTCACCAAAATCAGCCGGGGGCGCACCACCTGCTCGATAAACAACTGGTTCAGGGCAATGTTCTCGGCAACAAAACTGATGCCCTGTCCCGTCTTGTAAAAATCATAGAGCACCTTCTGCTCCGTCTCGCGGTAATTCAGCAAATCCAGGTAAGCCACCTCCCGTTTCCACCTTTCGGGGAAAAGGGCATCAATCTCGGCATAATACCGGTCGTGGTAATTGGTGATTGCATCCTGGTAATCAAACGGGCGCACATACTCTCCGCAAGCCGGCTCTCCCTGCCGGAAAGACGGATTGATGCCCACCACAAGAATCGGATAATTCCGCTCAATCCGTGAATAGCAAAAGCCCCGCGCCAGAATATCATTCAACTTTTTCGCTCCCAACGCCCCCTCATACTTTTTCCAAAGGTTAAGCAACCGTTGTTCTAATAATATACTCATAGTTCTTATATTTTAAATGATTAACTTTCCATAATCAAAAGGATTGCCGTGCTAAGAATAACCAAGGTGCCCGAAATAATAGGCACTCTGTATTTGCCCCAGAAAACTTTACGCTTATATTTAGAAAGCACATCTTGATAATAACTCAAATCTTGGATTCCCATTAGGTCAAGGCGACGTATGCCTTGACGGTACCTGTTGGCAATAGCACTGAGATACAAATGATCGGCATCATTATTGTTTGAGTAGTCATAAGACAACATCAGTGTCTCCCATCGGGTAAGCAATTTGATCACCCCTTCCGGATTATCCGGCAACTCGATATTCAGCACATCCCCCATAAATCCATTCCCCGCAGGTGTGGAAGGTGAAGCTGTGTAATTTGTCCCGGTTGCCGCCTGCCTTTGTGCAGGAGGTTCTGTCGGTTCAAATGCAGGCTCGAATTCCGGGTCAAATCCGGCATCAAAGCCCGGTTCCTGTGCCGCCGCATTCTCCACCGGCGGGGTGAATGCAGGATAGACCATCCCCGTCAAGGAATGGGATTCCTCTGCATCTTGGGCATTCGCCCGTTTCTGCTGCTCCCTCTCCAAAGCCATCTGGTTCTTGTGCCGCAACTTCTCCAGCTTCACCTCATTCTTATACCGTAGCTTCTCCAGCCTTTCCTTGCCCTCCTGGCGATGGCTCACCCGCACCGGGGCAGCATGCTTGTTCCCAAAAAGGACATTGGACACAAAACGTCCCGTGTCCCTTCCCAATTGCCGTTTAAATGAATCTCCGAATTTTCCCATGGCTATCTTTTTCTTGGATAATACTCTTCTTTGGTCTTTTTAGCCCTTTCAAGCCATTCTTTTGCTCTTGCCAAATCCTGTTGGCACATTCGTATGTGTTCCTTCTTTTGATTAATCAACTTGCGGCAGCCCTCTTTTCCATTACCTGACTGCTTGTATTCAAGTTGATGTCGTTTGAGCCATTCTTTCTCTTTTTCAAGATTCCGTTTGCACCAATCATAATATGCCTTCTTCTTTCTAATTTCCTCATCCAATTCCTCTTTGGATGGCGGACCAAAAATTTTAGACCAAAAACCCATGATTCTAAAAAGTTGTCACCCCAAACCTCCGAAACAGGCGACTTCTAAAAACGACAAAAGCGTGGAGATTGCCTTCGCTTTATCATTCTTGAGGGTCTGGACTCCCTATACTTCAGATAAAACGACACCCCACGCAACTCTCCGCACAACAGAACGTTATACGAATATGCATGAGCGTTTGTATCACTTCCCCTGAAGTATTGAAATTGTCCAGATTTCAAGAATGGGACAAGCAGAAACGCTTTCATTTGCCAATAAGTTGAATGCCCTTTCTACAGACTCTTCTGTACGGACACTCCAAAGGTATGAAAAATTATCTTTAATACAACGCCCATGCGGGGTGTTTTTTCGCCAGCCTGTTTATTTATAAATACAAATGTATAGATTACCCTTCGCCTGCCTTGCGGCAAGCCAACGGATGCGCCCCACTTGCTCCAGGGTTACTCCCTGCTTCCCCCATGCCAATCCTAAACCAGCCCTATGGCTCCCCTATCGCACCTTAGGGGAAGCATAGGGGAGGCTTAGGGGAACCTTAGGGGAGGTGGGGAGTAACCCTGGAGCAGGTGGGGTGTTGCGGGGGAGCGGGAGGTGGGGCGGGGCAGGGCTTGGCGTGTGGAATGGCAGTCGGGGGGACGGAGGTTGGCGTTGCCGCGTTGGCTGCTATCAGGGGAAATGAAAAAGAAGCGGGCTGGAGGCAGCCCGCTTTCGCATGTGTAATAGTACGTGTATATAAATGTTGGAATAAAGAATTTTAATTCCCGTGCTTGGAGTGGAGTTTCAGGCGCATGAGGCGGAGGTCTTCTTCGGAGTAGTCGCCTTCGAAGGCGTCGAAGGCTTCACCGATGTTGTCGGTGGTGGCTTCCATGAAGTAGTCCATGATTTCCTCCTGCTGGTCGGCATCGAGTATCTGGTTGAGATAGTAGTCGATGTTGATTTTCGTGCCTGAAAATACGATGGCTTCCATTTCTTTGATGAGCTCGTCGTAGGAGAGTCCCAGGGCAGAAGCGATGTCTTCCAGGTCGATTTGGCGGTCGATGTTCTGGATGATGTACACTTTGAACTTGGATTTGTTGGCAACGGTCTTGACGACCATGTCCTGTGCCCGCTCGATTTCGTTGTCCTCGACGTATTGCTTGATGACTTCCACGAATTCTTTGCCGTATTTCTGTGCCTTGCCTGCACCGACGCCCTGGATGTTGGACAATTCTTCGATGGTGATGGGGTAGTTGGTGCACATGTCCTCCAAGGACGGGTCTTGGAAGATGACATAGGGCGGCAGGTTGTTGGTTTTGGCAATTTTCTTGCGCAGGTCTTTCAGGATGGCGAACAGCGTGCTGTCGAGGGCGGAGACGCCGCCTTTTTCCTGTATCTTTTCGTCCTCTTCGTTTTCTTCGTAGTTGTGGTCTTCCATCAGCATGAAGCTGTGGGGCTTTTTCAGGAATTTCTGCCCTTCAGGCGTGATTTTGATGACGCCGTATTGCTCGATGTCTTTCTCGATGAAGCCGGCAACCAGGGCGCGGCGGTAGACCATTGTCCAGAATTGCTGGTTTTTGTCGGAGCCGCTCCCGAAGAGTTCCAGCTCGTCGTGTTTGTAGGCTTTGACGGCATTGTCGGCTTCGCCTACCAGGACGTTGACCAAGTGCTCTATTTTGAATTTCTCTTTGACGTCCACTACCAGTTGCAGGGCATCGGCGATGTATTCCTTGCCCTCGAATTCTTTTTTGGGATAGAGGCAGTTGTCGCAGCATCCGCAGTTTTCTTCCGTGTAGTTTTCGCCAAAGTAGTGGAGCAGCACTTTGCGGCGGCATTGGGAGGTTTCGGCGTATGCCACGGTTTCCATGAGCAGCTGTTTGCCGATTTCCTGCTCGGCAATGGGTTTGCCTTGCATGAATTTCTCCAGTTTCTGGATGTCCTTGAAGCTGTAGTAGGTGAGGCAGATGCCTTCGCCTCCGTCGCGTCCCGCACGTCCGGTCTCCTGGTAATAGCCTTCGAGGCTTTTGGGGATGTCGTAGTGGATGACAAAGCGCACGTCGGGTTTGTCGATGCCCATGCCGAATGCGATGGTGGCAACTATGACGTCAATTTCCTCCATGAGGAATTTGTCTTGGTTGGCGCTGCGGGTGGCTGCATCCATGCCCGCATGGTAGGGGGCGGCTTTGATGCCGTTGATGCAGAGCACTTCTGCGAGTTCCTCGACTTTTTTCCGGCTCAGGCAATAGATGATGCCGGATTTTCCTTCGTGGTTTTTGATGAATTTGATGATGTCTTTGGTGATGTCGCCTTGCTTGGGGCGCACTTCGTAGTAGAGGTTCGGGCGGTTGAACGAGGATTTGAACACCTGTGCGTCCAGCATGTCCAGGTTTTTCTGGATGTCGTTCTGCACTTTGGGCGTGGCGGTGGCGGTCAGGGCAATGATGGGCGCCCTGCCGATTTCCTCGACAATCGGGCGGATTTTGCGGTATTCCGTCCGGAAGTCGTGTCCCCATTCCGAGATGCAGTGGGCTTCGTCCACGGCAAAGAAGGAGATTTTTATTTTTTTGAGGAACTCCACGTTGCTTTCTTTGGTCAGCGATTCGGGTGCCACGTATAGCATTTTGGTTTTCCCGTTCAGGATGTCTTCCTTGACGCTCAATATCTCGTTTTTGCTCAGCGAGGAATTGAGGAAGTGGGCAACCCCCTCTGCTGCCGAGAAGGAACGCATGGCGTCCACTTGGTTTTTCATAAGGGCTATTAGGGGAGAGATTACGATGGCTGTTCCCTCCAATAGCAGCGCCGGCAATTGATAACAGAGCGATTTCCCCCCTCCGGTGGGCATTAATACGAACGTGTTATTCCCTGCCAATACGTTTCTAATGATGGCTTCCTGGTTTCCTTTGAAATTGTCGAAGCCAAAGTACTCTTTCAATTTTGCATGTAAGTCAAACTCCAATCCCATTGTATCAATTATATTATATCACTCACTCGTTTTTCACGAGCGTGCAAATTTATAACTTAATTCTTATCAACAAACCATGCGGGGTAATAAATGTTGCATTTGTTTTGTTTACCGCATGGATAAAAATGGTACTTTTGTCCTTAGTAAAATTACAGCAAAATATTTTTTCGGCAAGCGTTTATGTGATTTTTTTTGGCATAAATATTGCCTATATTTCAAAAGGTAATTTAAAGAGCTTGAATTGAGGCATGAATATAGTTGATATTAAATATATTACAGAAAGCACGGCTGAGGCAGGAATGGGAGCGTTCCGGCGGAGGAGCGGCGGCGTGGATTGAAAATCGAAGGAATAGTCTTAATTATATATAAAGGTATGGCGTGTTTGTCGTGAAACGAAAGTAGGAAAACGGGGTATGATGAAACTCAAAGGAAGTCTGGTTTTATTGTTTGTGATGCTGGTCCATGTGCTGTGTGCCCAGAGTACGCGTGTGCGCGGGAAGGTGACGGACGCGGAGACGGGGGAGGTGTTGCCGTTGGCAAATGTCTTTTTCAGGGGGACGACGATTGGCATTACGACGGATTTCGAGGGGATGTATGTGCTGGAGACGCGCGAGGAGGTGTCTGAGCTGGAGGCGTCGCTCATCGGCTATGCGGCGAAGGTGGTGAAGATTCAGCCGGGTGCCTACAATGAGGTGGACTTTGCCCTTGTGCCTGAACATTTTGCCCTGGACGAGGTGACTGTGACGCCGGGTGAGAATCCCGCCCTCCCGATTTTGCGCCGGGTGGTGGAAAACAAATACCGGAACAGCCCGACGCAATTCCCCGAATACGCCTGCGAGACTTATACCAAGATGGAGCTTGACCTGACCAATATCAAGCCGGGCTTTAGAATCAAGCGCCTCCAGAAGGATTTCGGGTTTGTTTTCGACTACATGGACACCTCCGTGATTACGGGAAAGGCTTATTTGCCGGTGATGATTTCGGAGTCGACGGCGGATTATTATTTCCGGAAGTCGCCGGCGCTTTCGCGCGAGGTCTTGAAAGCGAGCCGGATTTCGGGCATCGAGGAAGACTATACGCTGGCACAGTTCACCGGGCATCTGCATGCGGATGTCAATCTGTATGACAACTTTATCGACATTTTCGACGTGCATTTCCCCAGCCCTTTGGCAGACCACGGGCAGTTGTTTTATAAGTATTATCTTGTGGACAGCCTCGCGACGGAGGGGCGGAAGATTTATAAAATCCGTTTCCATCCCCGCGCTTTTTCCATGCCGGTGTTGGATGGCGAGGTGAATATCGACTCCACGACCTGGGCTTTGCAGTCTGCGCATGTGAAGATGGTCAAGGGGTTGAATGTGAATTGGATTCGCCATTTGGCGATTGACCATGAAAGCCAATTGCTGAACGATTCCGTCTGGTTCCCGAAGCAGGACAAGCTGTTTGCGGATTTCTCGCTGGTCATGTCCGACTCTGCCAAAATATTCTCCTTTTTGGGCAGCAGGCAGGTCGATTATTCGGCGGTGCGTTTGAATCCCGGCATCCCCAAGGAAGTGGAGCGCATGGACAACAATGTCATGATTGACAGCCGGGTGCTGAACAACGACGAGGCGTATTGGGACGCTGTCCGCCCCTACGCGCTCAGTGACAAGGAGAAGCAGATTTACAGCATGGTGGACTCCATTAAGAATGTCCCCCTCTACCAGACGCTCTACGACCTGGTGATGATGGCGGTTGGAGGATATGGGGATGCGGGGTATGTGGAGTTCGGTCCTTATTACAAGGCATTGAGCTTTAACGACCAGGAAGGGTGCCGTTTCCAGCTGGGCGTGCGGACGACCACCGATTTCAGCCGCCGCATCCGCCTGATGGGGTACGGGGCTTACGGGTTGAAGGACAAGAAGTGGAAAGGGGGCGGCAGTGTGGAATACATGTTCCGGGAATTGCCAACGTCCAAGCTGACCCTTGGTTTCAAGCACGACATGGTGCAGCTGGGGGCGGGCGTGAATGCCTTGACTGAGAGCAATATCCTGAGCTCCATATTGTCCCGGGGAAATGACGACCGCCTGACGATGGTCAATCAATTGGATGTGGACTTTGAGCAGGAATGGCGCCAGGGGGTCAGCAACACGTTTGGCGTGCAGGTGCGCGAGGTGTTTTCCAATAGCGTCGTGCCTTTCATCACCCCTGCCGGGGAGCCGGTGGATGCCATTTCGTCGACCATCCTCCATGTAAATACCCGGTTGTCGAAGGACGAAATTGTGGTGCGCAAGTCTTTTGACAAATATTCGATGGGTTCGGACTATCCGATTCTCAACCTCGATTTGGCAGCCGGAATAAAGGGCTTGTTTAAGAACGACTATGAATTCTATCGCGTGACAGCTTCCTTGCATTACGACCTTCCGCTGGCTCCCGTCGGCGTTTCTGAAATCACTTTGGCAGGGGGGAAGATTTTCGGCAAGGTGCCTTATCCTTTGTTGAAACTGCACGAGGGGAATGCCACGTATTTTTATGACACTTATGCTTTTTCCTGCATGAATTATTATGAATTTGCTTCCGACGCCTGGCTGTCGCTTTTCTATGAGCATCATTTCAAGGGCTTTTTCTTGGGCAAGATTCCGTTGATGAAGAGATTGAACTGGCGCGAGGTGGTGGTGTTCAAAGGTTTGATTGGCAAGCTGTCGGACAAGAATAACGGCGGTTTGGCTGATACGGAGGCTGTCCTGCGTTTTCCCGAAGGCTTGAATGCAGTCCGGAAGCCTTATATGGAAGTCGGCGTGGGAGTCGAGAATATTTTCCGCCTTTTCCGGGTGGATGCCGTCTGGCGGTTGACGCACCGGAAAGCGGAACCGGGGCAGGATATTCAGAATTTTGCCCTGAATCTTTCGGTGAATTTGGATTTCTGATTTATCTTTGTAGCCTAAAACCTTGGACGATGAAATTAAGAGCAGAACATTTAATCAAGAAGTATAAAAGCCGCACCGTGGTGAAAGATGTGTCTTTGGACGTGGAGCAAGGCGAGATTGTCGGGCTGCTGGGTCCCAACGGCGCCGGGAAGACTACCTCTTTTTATATGATTGTGGGGCTGATTACCCCCAACGGCGGACGCATTTTCCTCGACGACTTGGAAATTACCAAGGAGCCGGTTTATCGCCGGGCGCAATTGGGCGTCGGCTATCTGGCGCAGGAAGCGTCGGTTTTCCGGCGGCTGAGCGTGGAGGACAACATCCGCGCCGTGCTGGAAATGACGAAGATGACCAAAGAGGAACAAAAGACGCGCCTCGAAGAGATGCTCGACGAATTCGGCTTGCAGCATATCCGCAAAAGCCTGGGTATCCAGCTTTCCGGAGGCGAGCGCCGGCGCACGGAAATCGCCCGAGCCCTCTCCATCCGACCCAAGTTCATCCTTTTGGACGAACCTTTTGCAGGCGTCGACCCCATTGCCGTGGAGGACATCCAGTCCATCGTCCGGAAGCTCAAGGATAAAAATATCGGCATCCTGATTACCGACCACAATGTGCAGGAGACCCTTTCCATTACCGACCGCGCTTATCTGCTCTACGACGGGAAGATACTTCAGGCGGGTACTGCCGAACATTTGGCGGCTGACCCCGAAGTGCGGCGGGTATATCTGGGCAAGAACTTTGAATTGCGGCGCAAGAAAATCTGACGCCGCACTCCCTTTCTTTTAAGGCTGCACAATCCTTTCGGCAATCCGGTAGAACAGGCGCGCCCCGTCATTGATGATGGCATTCGGGAAGTCGTATCCGGGGGAATGCAACGGCGCCACGTGCTCTCCGGCACCCAGTCCGAACATCGCCCCGCGGTACCGTTGGGTAAATGCCCCGAAGTCCTCGCCCCAGGCAAAGGGCGTTGCTGCTTCCACGTAGGGCAATTGGAGGGCGGCAGCTGCTTGCCGGACAAACGCCGCCGCTTCCGGATGGTTTTCATTTGCTTGGAACGGCTCCTGCCAGCGCAGGCGGATGCGGAATGCCGGCTGTTGTTCTCCGGCGGCGGCTATCAAATCCTCCAACTCCTGCATGCGTTCCCGCAACAAGTTTTCGGTGGCAGCCCGGAACGTGAACCGGATAAGCCCCCTGCCTGCAGCCACGCCGTATGCCTCCTCGCCAATGTGCAGTTCTATCAGTGTTGAGCGGAAGTAGGCTGCCGAACCGGGTTGGTTGCAGTCCCACCCTTCGGCTTCGCGAAGCAGGCGCAACAACAACGGGGTGGGGGACAATGCCTTTTCAGGCTCTGCCGCATGGGCGGTTTTGCCTTCCACTTCGACCGTGCAACTGACAACCGAGCAGGTGAAACTGCCTTCCCGGCAAACCACAGCCCCTGCCGGATAGCCCGGCAAATTGTGCAGGGCAAACGCATAGTCGATGCGCTTGGACTTGAAGAACGGGTCTTCCAGCATCTGCACGGCTCCTTCGCCTGTCTCCTCTGCCGGTTGGAATGCCAGCAACACCCGTCCCCTCCGGAGCGGGGCGCGGTGCAACAAGTCGGCAAAAGCCAGCAATATCGTGGTATGTCCGTCATGCCCGCACTTGTGCGCGACGCCGGGATGTTCCGATGCATAGGGGATTTCCGCAGCCTCGTCCACGGCAATGGCATCCATGTCTGCCCGGAAGAGCAGCGTTTCCCCCTCCTCCGCAAACACATATTCCGCCACCACTCCATATCCTCCGATGCCGGTGTGCAAATGGGTCGGTTTCAACGCTTCCAGCACTTGTGCAACACGTTGGGAAGTCGCTTGCTCCTGTCCGGACAACTCCGGATAGCGGTGCAGCATTTCCCGAATCCTATACAATTCCTCTATTTCCATACGCTTTGAATTTTTGGTTCAAATATAGGAGGATTCTTGCAAAAATCCTGCAATTTTTCCCATCTCCAATAATTTTTCGCCTCAAAGGCTTGTCAATTGAAATTTCTTTCCTATCTTTGCCCTCACGAAACACAGGCGACAATAGCTCAGTTGGTAGAGCGTTGGCTTCCCAAGCCGAAGGTCGCGGGTTCGAGCCCCGTTTGTCGCTCCAAATTACAGGCAGTCACGGAAGTGGCTGTTTTTCTTTTTATTCCCCTGCCGGTTTATTGCGGGGCTGTTGCAGCTCGGATGACGCTCTGTTCAGGGAGCAATTCAGGTTCAACTCAGGTTCAATTCAGATTCAACTTCGGTCTGGATGGGCGCAAGAAGAAAGGTTCATGAAAGGTGTATGGAGGGTGACACGGGAACAGGGCTGTAATAGGCATGGATTAGGGTGGGAATCCGTGGGGGACAGAGGGGTATTTTCCTGGCAGTGTACAGATGGGGGAGGAGGGGATTGGCTTGCAGTGCGCGGTTTTGCCCCGGGGCGGGGCGCCCGGCAGGCTTAGAAGGGGTAGTGCCTGCCGGAGCCGAATGCTTTGAGGGAGAGCTTGATGTTGGGGGGGCATTGGGCGCGTTTGTAGTCGTTGCGGGCGACCATGCCGGTGATTTTGCGGACGACGGGTTCGGGATGCTCTTGGGCGATGATGGCTTCGGGGGAGAGGTTGTCCTCGATGTAGAGTTTCAGGATGGCGTCCAGCTGGGCGTATTCGGGCAGGGAGTCTTGGTCTTTCTGTCCGGGGCGCAGCTCGGCGGAGGGGGCTTTGGTGATGGTGTGTTCGGGGATGATTTCGCGCTCGCGGTTGATGTGGCGGGCAAGGGCGTAGACGTCTGTTTTATAGAGGTCGCCGATGACGCTGAGGGAGCCGCAGAGGTCGCCGTAGAGGGTGCCGTAGCCTACTGCCGCCTCGCTTTTGTTGGAGGTGTTGAGGGCGATGTATCCGAACTTGTTGGACATTGCCATGACCAGCATGCCGCGGATGCGCGCCTGGAGGTTTTCTTCGGCGACGCTGAAGGGCAGGTCGCCGAATGCCGGCTGGAGGGCAGCAAGGTATTGGTCGTAGATGTCCCGGATAGCGATGGTCGTGTGGGGCATGCCGAGGTTGTGGGCGAGGGCTTCGGCATCGCTGACGGAGTGGTCGGTGGAGTAATGCGAGGGCATGAGCAGCCCCATGACGTTTTCTGCGCCGAGGGCTTCGGCGGCAAGGGCGGCGACAACGGCGGAGTCGATGCCTCCCGACAGCCCGAGGACGGCTTTCGTGAAGCCGTGTTTGGCAAAATAGTCGCGGATGCCAAAGCAGAGGGCTTGGTGGATGAGCGTCATGCGGTCGGGGATAAAGGGCGCGGCAGGCATTGCCGGTTTGCCGATTTCAATGGTTTGGAAATCTTCGGCGAAGGTGGCGCATTGCATGACGGCTTTTCCTCGGGCATTGTAGACTGCCGAACCTCCATCGAAAAGCACGGAGGTGCAGCCTCCCACGGGATTAACATAGATGAGGTCTTTGCGGTATTTTTGTGCCAATGAGGAGAGCAGCCGATGGCGGGAGAGACGACTGTCCACGCTAAAAGGCGCGGAGCCGAAAAGGATGACAAAGCTGTCGGCAGGGTCAATGAATTCACTTTCATATTCATCGAAAAGGATGCGTATGTGTTTGCCTTTGTAGCGGATGGGGGTGTTGTCCTCTCCGGCGACGAAGTAGCGGCTTTCGTTGAGCACGTCGTAGTCGCTGAGGATGTTCTTGTGCACGCCGTCGACCACCTCGCCGTTGCAGATGAAGTAGACGGAGTTGTACATGATGCCGTTGCTGGCGTCCAGATTGGGGGCGCCGATGAGGACGGCGGTGCGGGTGCATTGCAGCGCAATGCGCTCGACGGCAAGGCGGCAGGCATGGATGAATTCCTCGCGTTCCAATAGGTCTTGCGGCAGGATTCCGGCTACAGCCAAGGGGGGGAAGAGGGTTAAATCTGCGTTTTCCTGTTCGGCGCGGCGTATGGCGTCGAGGATTTTCGCACTATTGCCTTCGATGTCTCCGGCTTTATAATTGAGTTGGGGTATGGCAAGTTTCATGGTCTTGTTTTTTAGGTAAAATCTATGATTTCATTTATCTTTGCCCCCAAAAGTACGGAAAATTTCGGTAGCGCGAGCGCGGATGCCGGAAGAAAAAGAATGATTATGGACGAAAAGAAAGCATTGCGTAAAGAAATCAGGCAGTTGAAACAAACCTGCCCGCCGGAGGAGAAGCTCCGGAAATCGGCGTCGGTGTGGAAAAAAGTAGAGGGCATGCCGGTATTCCGGGAGGCGAAGACGGTGTTGGCTTATTGGTCGATGGACGACGAAGTGTATACGCACGATTTTGTGAAAAAGTGGGCTGGGCAGAAGACTTTTCTCTTGCCTTGCGTGCGGGGTGACGAATTGGAACTCCGTTACTTTGACGGGGAGGAGAAATTGGCTCCGGGCGAGGGCTATGCCATCCCGGAACCTGTGGGGGAGTTGTTTACGGATTGGGCGCAAATTGATTTGATACTGGTGCCGGGCGTTGCGTTCGACCGTGCGGGCAACCGCCTGGGGCGGGGCAAAGGCTACTACGACAAGGTGTTGAAGCAGACCCGCGCGCACAAGGCAGGTATCGCCTTCGATTTCCAAATGGTGGAGCAAGTGCCTGTCGAGCCGCACGATGTCAGGATGGACAGCGTGGTTTTCAGTAATTAATAAAGTCCGTTGATTATGGAGCCTAATGACGAAGATTTGATAAAACGTTTGAATGCCAAGGATAAACGGGCGTTCGAGGAGGTGTTTAAGAGGTTCTATTCATCGTTGTGTTACTTTGCCCATAAATGCGTAAAGGATATGGATGAGGCAGAGGATATTGTCCAGGATACTTTTGTGTGGTTCTATGAGCATGACAATCGTTTTAAGGACATGTTGGCATTGAAGTCATTCCTTTATAATTGTGTCTATCACAAAGCAATGAATTACCTGAAGGCACAGCGGGTGCGTTCGGAAGTACATGAAAAGTTGAAGGCGGAGTGGTCGGAGGTTGATGAAGAGTATGAGGAGTTTCAAGTAGAGGCAGAGGTGTTTGAAGAGATTTTTAGAGCAATAGACGAGTTGCCGACAGAATGTGGAAAGATATTTAGAATGAGCTATATTGAGCATAAAAGCACGAAAGCTATTATGGAAGAATTGCACATTGCCGAGTCGACTGTCAAGACCCAACGGCAGCGGGCGAAGGAGGCTCTTCGGGATAAATTGAAGCATTTGTACACTTTTGCTGTATTTATTTTATTTAATTAACATGCTGTTTTGTCATCCTTTTTCGTTTTCAGTTGCTTTAAGGGAAAACAGAAAAGCATGACGATTATGTATAAGAAGATAGCGCATTTGATATTTCTTGCCTTATTTGGCTTGGAGAACGAGACCCAACGGGCAGAGTTGGAAGAATGGCTTGGACGCAAAGAGCGGAACCGGCGCCTGTATAAACGCCTGCAAGAGGAGGGGAGCCATTCGTTGGAGGTATATGCCGGTTTTGACGTAGAGAAAGGATGGCGGCAAGTGGAGAAACGCTTGCGCCGTTTACATTACCGGAGTTTGGCAAGGCGGGCAGTGCCTTATGCTGCGGCGGTGTTGTTGGTTTTGGGCGTGGGAATTTATACCATGTCGCACTTGAATACTCCTCAAGAGAATGTGGTATTAGCAGATTGCGAAGTTTTGTTGCCGGGCGGTTTCAAGGCTCGTTTGTTGACTGAAAGCGGAGAGATTTTTGATTTGGAGGAGAAAGGTGTGCTGCAAGTAGATGGAAACCGTTTGCAAAATGATGGCGAACGGTTGGTCTATGGACAAGAGCAAGAAGGGGCATCTGTCCGTCGCCATACGTTGCAGGTGCCGAGGGGCGGGGAATATCACTTGGTGTTGGCGGACGGGACGCAAGTATGGCTGAATGCGGAAACGGAATTGACTTACCCGACGGCATTTCCGGGGGATAACCGGCGTGTCCGGGTGAAGGGCGAGGCTTATTTTGAAGTTGCGAAAGATGACGGCAAACCTTTTATTGTGGAGATGGAAGGTTGGCGAGTGCAGGTGGTGGGAACGGCTTTCAATGTGAGCGCTTATCCTGCGGAACGGCAGCATGTCACTCTGGCGGAAGGATGTGTGAGGGCAATACAGGGAGAAGAGGTTGAGGTGCTCTCGCCCGGCGAACAGGCTGAAATAACTTCGCAAGGCATGGCTGTGCGCGAAGTCAATGTGGAGAATTACACGGCATGGCGGAAAAAACGGTTTGTATTTCGGAGCGAACCGTTTCCGGATTTGGTGAAGGAATTGGAGCGTTGGTATGATGTACGCATCATTTTAGATGAAGGAGTCCGTGATATCCGGCTTACGGTCAATTTGCCCAAGTATGAGGAATTGAACAAGCTATTGACTATTATTGAGGACATTGCCCGCGTGGATTGCAAAGTCCAAGGGCGGGAAATCATAATAAAGAAAGAATAAAACGAAAACAGGGAAGTATTGCGAGTACTCCCCTGCCATAAATAATTCACCTCCTGTTTAACGGACAGGAATTTTATAAACTTATTTATTTCACAAATCTATGAAAAATTCCCGAGAATTTGATGTCGGTAAGTCCGATGTCGCAAAAAAAGTTGTTTTGAGAATGAAACTGATTGTATGTATTTTAGTTTTAGGATTTTCAACGGCTTGGGCGGAAGTAAATGCCCAAATCAAGTTGAATTTGACACTGAAAAATGCCACGTTGGCAGAAGTGTTCGAGGAGATTACCCGCCAGACGGGTTACTATTTTGCCTATAGTGACAATTTGTTGGAGGGCAAGGGACGTGTAGATGTCAAGGCGGAGAATGAGGATTTGTCTGAGGTGTTGAAAGCGTGTTTGCAGAAGTCCGGTTTGGGCTTTCGTTTGGAAGGCAATGTAATTCTCGTTTCAGATAAGTATTTTGAATTGCCGCAACCCAATAAACGTGAGGTGCGGGGAATTGTTACCGATAAAGACAGGCAGCCGCTTCCAGGGGTTACGGTTTTGGTGAAAGGAACTACACAGGGAGTTGCGACCCATGTAGACGGAGCTTATGGCATTGTCCTGCCACAAGGAGTAGAGGTTACTTTGGTTTTTTCTTTTGTCGGCATGAAGACGCAAGAAATCAAGGTGTCAGACAATGAAAAAGTAATTAACGTGGTGATGGAAGCGGACATGGAAGATT
Organism: uncultured Odoribacter sp.; assembly: GCA_944321145.1. Taxonomy (GTDB): domain Bacteria; phylum Bacteroidota; class Bacteroidia; order Bacteroidales; family Marinifilaceae; genus Odoribacter. The sequence continues at coordinate 37,577 of CALUKF010000022.1, forward strand.
TGCAGGAAGTGGTAGTGACCGGTTATTCTATTTTGCCGAAGGAACGGGCAACCGGCTCCATCAATGTGATTTCGCAGCGGCAGTTGGACAAACCGGCGACTAATTTTGCTTCCCGCCTGATAGGAACGACTGCGGGACTTGCCTCTACGTTGGATGCAGAGGGAAATCCGACTTTTGAGATTCGCGGGCAAACTTCGTTGTACGCTAATGCGCAGCCGCTTTTAGTGGTGGACGGATTCCCTGTGGAGGGCGGTTTCAATAGCATTAATCCGAATGATGTGGCGAGTGTGACCGTGTTGAAAGATGCTGCTGCAGCTTCTATCTGGGGTGCACGTGCTGCCAATGGCGTGATTGTCGTTACGACCAAGAAGGCGGATAGTGGCGACCGATTGAAGGTGGAGTTGAGCGGTTTTGTGAAAGTGTCCCCGAAATTGGATTTGGATTACGTGAATCCTTTGGCGTCCTCTTCCGAGACTGTGGACTATGAGATGAAGGCGTTTAACAAGTGGGGAGCTATTTTTAATAACGGGAATTTAATGAATGATTATAGCAAAGCTTATTCCCAAGCCTTGACTGCATTGAATGAGAACTATTTGGGGAATCTTACTGAAGATGAAATGAATGCGATTCTGAATCGTCTGCGCACGCAGGACAACCGTGACCAAATACGGAAATACATGTTGGCTGTGCCTGTCAGCCAGCAGTATAATGTGTCGATTTCCAATGCTTCCCAGCGGGCAAGCAACCTTCTTTCGCTGATGTTTATGGACAAGCAATCGCAATTTAAGGAAACCGGCTCGCAGGAGTACATGCTGAATTACCGGAATACTTCCCAATTGGCAAAATGGTTGGATTTCAATGCTTCGGTGATGTTTCGCTATGCAAAAGAACAAAATGATGGCTGCTCTTTAAGTGATATCCAGAATCTTTCTCCATACGATATGCTGAAAAATGAGGATGGTTCATATACCAATGTCGTTAATGATTATTATCAGCCCATTATTGACGACCAAGTGCCAACGGAATTATTTCCCTATTCCGACTGGTCGTATAATCCAATTGTGGAAATGAATAACCGCGACTTAACGGATGAGACGCTTAATATCCGTTTGCAAGCAGGGTTGTCTGTGAAGTTGATGAAAGGTTTGACTTATGATGGGAAGTTCCAATATGAGTTATTGCAGGAAGACAGCAAAAGCCGTTACATGGAAGATTCTTATTATGTGCGTAATTTAGTAAATACATCTTCTACATGGGATAAGAATAACAATACTGTGACTCAGAATGTTTCTTCAGGAGACGTGCTTACAGAACGGCGGGTGCGTACTGTGGGGTATAATTTGAGAAACCAATTGAATTATAGTGGTCGTTTTAATCACCATGAAATAGATGTGTTGGTTGGTACTGAAATCAGTAATCGGGTGATAAATGGTACTGACTATCCAACTGTTTATGGCTATGATGATGAAAAACTTACGGTTGGTGCATTGCTGAATGGTGTTACTGTAACCAATTGGATGAATTCCATTTATACATTTGATTATCAAACAAGATTTTCTGAAAGTACAGCGCGTTATTTTTCTTTGTATGGAAATGCTGCTTATACATTTGATGGTAAATATACGTTGTCCGGCAGTATCCGTACGGATGCCTCTAATTTGATTACTGATGATCCTTCTTATCGTTATTCTCCTTTTTGGTCATTGGGATTGCGTTGGCAAATGTATCGTGAACATTTTCTGCAAAGTGTTTCATGGTTGGATAGGTTAACATTGCGCTTGACTTATGGCTTTAATGGCAATGTAGACAGCAGCACTTCATTTATTCCATTGATTTCTATGGAATCTACGCCGGACATTTATACAGATGAAATAACGGCGACTATTGCCAGTTTTGGCAATCCTACCCTTCGTTGGGAAAAAGTAGGGACGCTCAATGTGGGTTTTGATTATTCTTTGTTTGAGGGGAAATTGTCTGGGAAATTGGATGTTTACCGCAAAGCCGGAAAAGACTTGTTGGCTGAAATTTCCATTCCTTCTTTGCATGGGACAACCAGTCAGAAGTTTAATAATGCACGGATGTTGAATACAGGCGTGGAGTTGGAAGTCGGTACAGCCATGCAGTTTGGAGAGGTAGAATGGTGGGGAAGTTTGAATTTTGCATACAATAAAAATAAAATCACAGAACTTTACCGTCAAAATTATTATGCTTCTGATTTGGCATACGGGGGTACTGCTGCTTATGTTGAAGGCAAGAATGCCCAGACGCTTTGGGCATACGATTATGCCGGAGTCTATAATGTAGGCACGAAGGAGTCTCCTGATTTGCAGCCGATGATTGAAGGTCCTGAGGGGCGTTTTACTTTTGCAGATGGAACGCCAGGAGGGAATGCCACAACCTATATGCTGGATATGGGTACTTTAGTCGCTCCTTATACCATGGGCTTCAGCAGTTATTTTACATACCGGAATCTTGATTTTTCTTTTATTCTGACGGGAAAGTTCGGGCATGTCTTTAAGCACCATTCCTTTAATTATCCCAATTTGAATGGGAAAGCTTTGCCGAATGCCCGGTATGATGAAGTTTTGAATTGCGATCCGATGGAGATGTTGCCTTTGCCTCAGAATGAAACGGAACAGAGTTATGGTTTTTGGGGTGCTTATTATCCTTTTTTAGATTACCTGACGGACAAAGCAAATCATGTGCGTTTGCAGGAAGTGAATCTGACCTACCGTTTCCCTTCTAAATGGTTTGGAAACTCCGGTTTGAAGAATCTGCAGATTTATGGTCAAGCGAACAATTTATTTGTTATCAAAAACAACAAATATGGAGAAGATCCGGAAACACCGCTGGGCACTCTTCGCTTGCAACCGCAATATACGTTTGGATTTAAGTTGGAATTTTAAAATGAGATGATTATGAAAACTATACAACTATTAGTAGGAATGTTTTGCTCCATGATACTATTGGAGAGTTGTAATGACTTTTTGGACGAGCAGCCGTCTAAAAGTACCAATTTGCCAGTGACGACAGTGGAACAGTTGGATGCTATTTTAGCTCGCTATACGGATTTTTGTGCTGAGTCGAATGTGGTTGCAGTGAGTGCTCATGACGATTATGGCTTTCCGGTTGAATTGTATGATGCCCAGCCTATGATTTTTTATCCGCAGAGTCCTGTTTTGCAGGCTGCGTTTTGGGAGTACGACATTTTGAAAGAACAGGGCGAGGATGATTTTTGGGGAGGAAGCAGTGCCAAGCAAGGTGAATATTCCAAAATATTTCGGGCAAATATGGTCTTGGAATCATTGGACGATGTGGAAGGTTCAGAAGAGGATAAAGCCCGTTTGCGGGCAGAAGCCCATTTTATCCGTGCCTATAGCCATTGGAATTTAGTGAATACTTATGGTTTGCCCTATACAGAAACAAATGCGTCGGAACCGGGAATCCCTTTGAAGCGTTCCACCAGTTTTGAGGAATCTTCTGCGCGGGCTACTTTGGAAGCGACTTATTCTTTTATCGAGTCAGAATTGCAGGAGGCTTTGAAGTGTACAACTCCTTTGATGCAGGAAGGTACTCCCAAACACTGGCGTGCTAATACAGCAGCGATTAATGGTTTTGCAGCCCGTTTTTATTTGAATTGTAGTGATTATGAGCAAGCATTGCATTATGCAGAGGAAGCGTTGAAAGAATATGATGTTCTGGTGGATTACAATACTGAGATGGGCGAAGAGGATATTATGGGCATGAATATTCTTTTTCCTTCAACATTTGATATCTCTTTTGACAACTATACGAAGATCATAGGGTGGAAAGAGTTCCTTTATATGCGTTTGCTTTATGCAGTTACTATTGATGCTCTTTATTTTCCAAGCCAAGATTTGTTGGATAGCTATGACAAAGAACATGATTTACGTTATCGCTACCACATGGTTGAAGGCGTGATGGAAACAATGTATGCTTCCGTTGTGGATTATCCCATTTATACGTTCTTCACCTTAACTGATATGCCAAGTGGACCTACGACAGCCGAAATGTATCTCATTAAAGCAGAATGTCAAGCACGTTTGGGGGATTATATGGATGCTTTGGAAACAGTGAATATTCTTCGGGCAAAACGTATGGAGCCGGGTGAGTGGGTAAACTTGAAGGCTTCCAACCAGCAGGAGGCGATTATGCAGATATTGGAGGAAAGACGCCGTGAGATGCCTTTTGCCCAGCGTTGGTTTGATCTCCGTCGTTTGAATAATAATGAGACGGATTATGACGATGTGGAGAACATAACAAAAGAATTTTATCGTTTTACGTCTGCTACAATCTATGGCGATGAGGAACCGTTGACATATACGTTGGAAAAAAATTCCCGGAAGTATGCCTTGCCGATAAATGAGAATGAAATTGAATTGTCTAACGGAGCTCTTGAACAAAATGTATATTGATATGCGGAAAACAATTCTTATAGGAATGGCAATGGCTTTAGTCGCTTGCCAACAGCCTGCCTGTAATATAGATGGCGAGTTGGAACAACTGGCTTGTGATGAAGGGAAAGTTTATTTGCAAGTGATGGATGACCAGACAATGCAGTTTCAAATTTTAGATTCTACAGTTGTCCGGAATGGCAAATTTCATTTTGCCTACAATGGAATAGTCCCCCAAACCGGTATGGTGGCAGTGTTGAAAGATGGAAAGAATGTATGGGGTACGCAATTCATTGTAGAGCCCGGTAGAGTTTTTTTGCAGGCTGACGACCAAGGATATGCACGTATTGGAGGAACCTTAAATAATGATTTGTTGCAAAAGCATTTGGAACGTTGGAATCAACCGTTGGAAAAAATGCAGGCAGTGAATGCAGAATTGACTCGTTTGCAGGAAGCAGGAAAGTTGACCAATGCGCTTTTTGATTCTTTAGATCGCATAAATCAAGGCTATATGCGTGAGATGCGTCTTTTGGCATTGGCATTTGCAGAGCAGCACATCAATACTCCCGCAGGACATGCCGTATTGCCTGAAATATTCGGACTTCCGGAACGGTTGTTAGTAAACGTGGCAGAAAAAGCCGATTCCGTGACTTTGCGTTTGCCGTTAATGCAGCAGTTGGTAAATCGGGTAAACGTATATAAGGCAGTGGAAATCGGCAAGCCTTTTCAGGACTTCACGGCATTGAAACTGGATGGCAGTCAAGGCAAACTTTCAGATTATGCGGGGAAGGGAAAGTATGTTTTGCTTGACTTTTGGGCTTCATGGTGTAAACCCTGTTGTGAAGAGATGCCACGGTTGAAACGCTTGTATAAGAAATACAAAGCCGATTTGGAGATTGTCGGGGTTTCCATTGAATCGGACAGCAAGGCTTGGCGGGATAAGATTGCTGATTTGAAAATGGATTGGGTACAGTTGCAGGATACGACAGAAGAAGCTGCTGATACTTACGTGGTAGGAGCTATCCCTCATACGGTGCTGATTGACCCTTCGGGGAAAATTATTGCTAAAAACTTGCAGGGTGAAGAGTTGGAAAATACAATAGTGGAACATTTAAAATAACGAAAAGAGAATATGAAAAGAATATTTATTATGCTTTGTGCAATTTGCGGCTTGTCTGTTATGGCTGACGCGCAAGTACGCATTGAAGGAAAGATAAAAAAATATGCCGGGGAACCTGTTGTTGTGACTTATTCAAAAGGGAAATTAGATATGTCGGATACAGTACAGGTTGCTAAAAATGGCAAATTTGTGTACGAGAATGCGGAATATGTGGCAACTTTTATCACTATTGCCGATAATCGTTTGGCTCTTGTCCTGGAACCTGGGAGCTGTGTGGAAATGCAGGTGGATTTGAAAGATGCTCAAAATATAGAGGTTCGTTTTGAGGGCGATTATACCGCTGAAAATAATTATCAGTTTGCCATGGCGCAACTGCAATCAACAGAACAGGCATTGCTTTCGGGCGGTTACGTTGCTTTCAAAGATTATCGGGATGCGCTTCAGCCCCGTCTTGCTGCGGTATCGGAAAAAGTCGCTTTGCTGCCGGAGGGGAAAATGAAAACTCAAAGCATGGAATTGCAGTCAGTGCTTTTTGATTATTTGGCTTGGGATTATTATCGGACGTTACAACGCTCTGATGCGGAAAAGCTCAGTGCTGATACGGATTTTGCAGCTTTCATGAAGTCAATAGATTTAAACGATGATAAAACGGCAGATTATAATGTACGTGCATTTGTCATCAATTGGTATTTGGACAAAGAGGAATTGCGTGATGAAAGAGCAAAAGAGAAACGTTATTTACAACTTGCGGCAGAATTAATTTCTGATCCGGCAGTACGTAATGTTCATTTGAGTGAATATATGGAATGGCGTTTAAAAAGTGATAAAGTAAAATATATGCCCGAAGTGTTTGAGGTTTACCAATCGCTTTGCACGGATGCAGAAGCTGTGAATGCCAACCGTGACCGCTTGAACACTTATATGAACCACTTCAAAATCCGCAATGGTGTCATGGCACCTGATTTTGAGATGGTAGATGTAAATGGCAACCGCGTGTGCCTTTCAGACTTCCGGGGCAAAATGGTGTACATCGACGTGTGGGCGACTTGGTGTGCTCCCTGTTGTGCGGAAATTCCCTATGTTGGCAAATTGCGTGAGCATTTTGTAAATGACCCTCGCATAGAGTTTATTAGCATCTCCGTGGATACTCAAGTCAAGAAATGGCAAAAAATGGTAGAAGAGGAGCAATTGCCTTGGAAGCAATTCATTGTTGAAGGTGGTACCCGTTCTCCTTTTTACAAAGAGTATGCTATTGAGTTTATTCCCCGCTTTATGCTGATTGGCAAGGATGGCACGATTGTGGAAATCGACTACATGAAGCCTTCAACCCCTGGCTGTGCTGAAAATCTGAAAGCAATCTTAGATAATCAATAGGAGTGAGGAGTAAAATGAGAATGGATGCGTCTGTGTGGGCGCATCCTTTTCGTTTCGATTAGACGGATATTTCGCAATTCCCCATTTTGTATTACTTTTGCGCCCTGAAAAATGACGAAGCAATGAATACGATTTGGATTGTACTGCCCATCCTCACCTTGCTGATGTTTGAGTTAGGTTTGACCTTGCGGGTGGAGGATTTCAGACTGTTTTACAAGCGTCCCCGTCCTGTGATTGCGGGGTTGGTGGGGCAATTGTTGTTTTTGCCGCTTTTGGCGTTTGCCATTGGTTTTATTTTCCGGCTGGAACCTTTGTTTTTTGTCGGCATCGTACTGATAGCCTGCTCGCCGGGAGGCAGTTCGTCCAATATTTTTTCGATGCTTGCCAAGGGCGATGTGGCTTTGTCGGTGTCGCTGACGGCGTTGAGCAGCATTATCACTCTCTTTACCATTCCTGTCATCATGGAATTTGCAACCCGTTTCATTGGGAATATGCCGGGCGTGGACATCCATTTGCCGGTCGGCAGCCTGATTGTGCAGAACATTTTGTTGATGCTGGTGCCCATTCTGGCGGGAGTGCTCGTGCAACGCCTGTCCCCGGCGGCTGCACGGAAAATTCATGCCGTGCTCTCCAAGATAGCCTTTCCTGCTCTGATTTTTCTGGCTGCGGTGTTTTTTGTGCAGCATCGGGAGACCATTGCCGCCGAGTTCGGGAAGTTGGGGTTGTGCATCACCCTGCTGATTCTCTCGGCGATGGGCGGCGGGGCTTTGCTCGCGAAAGCCATGCGTCTCAACCGCCGCGAGGAGCGTACGCTGGTCATTGAAATCGGCATGCAGAACGCTGCACAGAGTATTGCCGTCGCCAGCAGTCCTTTTATTTTCAACAACGACATTATTGCCATACCCGCCATCATTTATGCCCTCATGATGAACGTTATCCTTCTGATTTATGTTGCCATCGTGAAGCGGCGCTGATTCGCGGCGGGCTTA
>CALUKF010000023.1 GCA_944321145.1 uncultured Odoribacter sp.
CCTCCACACCCGCCTGTTCGACTTCGAGCAAGCCGCCACCTCCGCCACCTGGATCCGTGAAGTCGAAGCCCCCGTCGCCCCCGGACACGGCCACGGGCACCATCACCACCACGAAGAAGGCGAAGCCGGGGAATACGGCATCGGCACCTACGTCTACTACCGCCGCCCCGCCTTCGACTTCCACCGATTCAACCACTTCGTCAGCACAGAGCTTCCCCCCAACGTCATCCGTGCCAAAGGCGTCTGCTACTTCAACCTCAACCGCGACAAATGCTACCTCTTCGAGCAGGCAGGCGCCCAAAAACAGCTCCGCGAGTCCGGGCTGTGGTACGCCGCCGCCCCCGAAGAAGACCTCCGCCTCCTCCAAGAACAAGACCCCGACCTCATGCGCGACTGGGAACCGCCCTACGGCGACCGCATGCAGAAAATCGTCTTCATCGGCCAGCACCTCGACAAAGACCGCCTCGCCGCCTCCCTCGACGCCTGCCTGACGGAACGGTAAACTCCTCTCCCCCATCGCTTTTCCCTTGGCGGAAGTCCTCCCGTGGCTCATTTCTGCCAAGGGAAAACTTTTGCCTGCACCCCCGCGTTCACCCATTCGGCTTATCTCCCACTTATCTCCCACTCCCATAGCACTTTGATAGCATTCAACACCTTATCATAACCTATTCATAACCTTATTATAACCTTGTTTTTATGGTTATGAATCAGTAGTGATAAGAGGATTATAACGTTATAAATGCTATCGGATACGGAGAGGACACGGAGGGAATGGGAAGGAGATACGAAAGGGGGAGTACCCCGGAGGGGGGAGGGAGTATGATAAAAAGGCATTGGGGCACAGCCCCTTCAAAAGGATGTGGGCAGACAGCCGGAATCATGGAGGGACGCTGCCGGAGGCGGAACCCGGCAGGAAAGAAACGGGGAGGGGCAGTTCAGACTATCATGTTGGTGACGCGGTTGACGGTGACGAGGGTGCCTTGCTCGTCGCGGATTTCGACCTGCACGACGTGGGTGCGCTTGCCACGGTGGAGGAAGCAGCCACGGGCGGTGACGTAGGCGCCCTGCGCCTGGCGCATGTGGTTGCCGTTGACTTCGATGCCGAAAACGCGGGAGCGCTCGCCGGTGGGCTGGAGGATGGTGCTCAAGGCTCCGGCGACGGTTTCCGCCAGCGCCATGTTCGCGCCGCCGTGGAGTTTGCCGTCGGGACGGCAGGTGCGGCGGTCGACGGGCATGCGGGCTTCGAGCCAGTCGTCGCCGACGGCGGTATAAATGATGCCCAGATGGTCGACAAGGGTGTCGCGGCAGAGGTCGTTCAGTTCTTGGAGGATTTCTTCTTTCATGGCATTAGTATTTGCGTTTGGGATTTTTGGGGAACCAGCCTTTCTGCACGCGCTTGCGCTGGGCGAAGAGCTCCAGGATGCTCCACAGGGAGGAGAACGCGAAGACGCCCGCCAGCGCCGAGAGGAAAAGGCTGCGCACGCAGAGCGACGCCACGATGCCCCCGACGCCGAGGAGGAGGAAGAGCCACCAGCAGCGCGTCCCCCAATGGTATTCCGCCCGGATGACGACGGGATGGAAGAGCCCGATGACGAGGAAGGTGGAGATGCCTATCAGGAGGCCGGCCAGATGATGTGTTTCGATAAATCCCATATTATGTATTTGTAAATTCACGCGCCAAAGGTAAGGGTTTGCAGGGAAATGTGGCGCATGGGGCACATTAAAATATATTTATCGGGCGAAAAACGTCGTTTTTTCGAGGAATATGCCTACATTTGCGACAAACAATAAACATATAGCAGAATGGCTGAAAAAGAGAAAAATGTGGAGAAACTGAAAGCGCTTCAATTGACGCTCGACAAGATTGAGAAGAACTTCGGGAAAGGAAGTATCATGAAATTGGGAGATAATCATGTGGAGAAAATCCCTGTGATTCCCTCCGGCTCGATTGCCTTGGACAAGGCGTTGGGTGTGGGCGGCTATCCGAGGGGGCGCGTGATTGAGATTTACGGTCCTGAGTCGTCGGGCAAGACGACGCTCGCCATCCATGCCATCGCAGAAGCCCAGAAGCAGGGAGGCATTGCCGCCATTATCGACGCGGAGCATGCCTTCGACCGGACGTATGCGGCGAAACTGGGCGTGGACATCGAGAATTTGTTCATTTCGCAACCGGACAACGGGGAGCAGGCGTTGGAAATCGCCGACCAGTTGATCCGTTCGGCAGCGATAGACATCATTGTCATCGACTCGGTGGCTGCGCTGACGCCGAAGGCTGAAATCGAGGGGAATATGGGCGACAGCATGATGGGCTTGCAGGCGAGGCTGATGTCGCAGGCGTTGCGGAAGCTGACGAGCACGATTAGCAAGACGAACACGTGTTGCATTTTCATCAACCAGTTGCGCGACAAAATCGGGGTGATGTTCGGGAACCCGGAGACGACGACGGGCGGCAATGCGCTGAAGTTCTATGCGTCTGTGCGGCTGGACATCCGCAAAATCGGCGCCATCAAGGACGGCGAGGAGATTTTGGGGAACCACACGCGCGTGAAGGTGGTGAAGAACAAGGTGGCGCCTCCTTTCCGGAAAGCGGAGTTCGACATCATGTACGGCGAGGGCATTTCGCAGTCGGGCGAGATTGTGGACTTGGGCGTGGAGTATAACGTCATCAAGAAGAGCGGCAGCTGGTTCTCGTACGGCGAGAGCAAGCTGGGTCAAGGCAGGGAGACGGTGAAGCAGCTGATTATGGACAATCCGGAGCTGGCAGAGGAGCTGAAGCAGAAGATTGTCGCCGCAATGGACGGGACGCCGGACGAGCCGGTGAGAGAAATACACGAATCATTTGAAGAAACAGATTAAAGGATAGCATGAAAAAGACTTTATTACCCATTTTATGCGTGTTGTCACTCATGGGATGCAATGACAATCAGACGGGAACGGCGGGCAAGAGTTACCGGACGCCTGCCGGCCTGAAGTTGGAATCGGACGTAATGACGCCGGAGGTGCTGTGGGCTTTCGGGCGCATCGGCAATGTGCAGGTGTCGCCGGACGGCAGCCGGGCGGTGTATGCCGTGACTTATTTTAACAAGGAAGAAGACCGGGGATATACAGACCTGTATGTCATGAACCTCGCCGACGGGCAAAGCACCCAAATCACGAACACGGCAGGCAACGAGGCAGAACCGAACTGGACGCCGGACGGGAAGCACATCAGCTACCTGGCGGACGGGCAGTTGTGGGAAATGAACCCCGACGGGACGTCGCCCCGCCAAGTGACGGACATCGAAGGCGGCATCAACGGCTATGTGTATGCGCCAGACATGTCGAAAATCGTGTACCTGAAGGACGTGAAGCTGGAACCGACGGTGCAGGACTTGCACCCCGACCTGCCGAAAGCACAGGCGCGCATCATCAACGACCAGTTCTACCGCCATTGGAACGATTGGGTGGAGGGCTATACCCACCTGTTCATTGCCGACTACACGGCAGGGCAAGCCATCACCGCAGGGAAGGACATCATGGAAGGGGAACGCTGGGAATCGCCCGTGCGCCCGTGGGGCGGCGTGGAGCAGCTGGCATGGACGAAGGACGGGAAGCAGCTCATTTACACGTGCCGCAAGAAAGTGGGCATCGAGTATGCGCTGTCGACGAATACCGACCTTTATGCTTACCACACGGAGACGGGCAAGACTGTCAACCTGACGGAAGGCATGATGGGATATGACAAGAACCCCGTGATTTCGCCGAACGGCAAATACATGGCATGGGAAAGCATGGAGCGCGAGGGCTATGAAGCGGACAAAATCCGCCTTTTCGTCATGAACCTCGAAACCGGCGAGAAGCAGGATTACAGCGAGGGATTTGACCAGAACGCCGAAGGGCTGGCGTGGGGAGACGACAATACCATTTGGTTTATCTCCGACTGGCACGCCACGGATGAAATCTATTCGCTCAACCTCGCAACGCGCAAAATCACCAAGCACACGGACGGCGTGCACAATTATACGTCCGTTACCCCCGTGGGCGACATGCTGATTGCCACGAAGGTGTCCATGAGCAAACCGGAGGAGATTTACAAGGTAGACCCGAAGACGGGCAAGGACACGGAATTGTCGTTCGTGAACAAGTTCCTCCTCGACCAACTGACGATGGGCAAGGTGGAGAAACGCTGGGTGAAGACGACGGACAACAAGGACATGCTGGTGTGGATGATTTACCCGCCGCATTTCGACGCAAGCAAGAAATATCCCGCCCTCCTCTACTGCGAAGGCGGACCGCAAAGCACGGTGAGCCAGTTCTGGAGCTACCGCTGGAACTTCCAGCAGATGGCTGCCAACGGGTATGTCATCGTGGCGCCCAACCGCCGGGGGCTGCCGGGCTTCGGGATGGAATGGCTGGAGCAAATCAGCGGGGACTATTCCGGACAGAATATCCAGGACTACCTGACCGCCATCGACGAGGCAGTGAAGGAGCCTTATATTGACGCCGACCGGCTGGGATGCGTGGGCGCATCTTACGGGGGGTACTCGGTGTATTACCTTGCCGGACACCACGACGGGCGGTTCAAGGCGTTCATTGCCCACTGCGGTATCTTCGACTTGAAAATGCAGTACCTCACGACGGAGGAAATGTGGTTTGCCAATTGGGACATGGGCGGCGCGCCTTGGGACAAGACGAACAAGGTTGCCCAGCGGACATTTGCCAACTCGCCTGACATGTTTGTCGGCAATTGGGACACCCCCATCCTCGTCATCCACGGGCAGAAGGATTTCCGCATCGACGTGTCACAGGGCATGGCAGCGTTCAATGCTGCACGCATGCGGGGCATACCGGCGCAGTACCTGTATTTCCCGAACGAATGCCATTGGGTGACCGGCTGCCAGGACGGCATACTCTGGCAACGGACGTTCAAAGCGTGGCTGGACAAGTGGCTGAAATAAAAATAAGGCTGTGCCAAAATGCAGGGCATACTCCTCCGTCAGCTTCGCTGACACCTCCCCTATTTTAGGGGAGGAGCTTGAATACCAAGCATTTTAAGCTCTCCCTCTAAGATAGAGGGAGTACCCCGAAGGGGGGAGGGAGTATGAAAAGGGGCATTTTGGCACAGCTTTTTTTATCCCAACAGGAGGAGGAGGAAGGAGAAGTATTCTTTGCCGAGCATGTCACGCAGTTTCTGGTAGGCTGCTTTCTTCTGGGTTTTGACGGTGTTGACGGAAATGCCCATCGCGTCGGCAATCTCGTTGTTGGTCTTTTCGTCCAGCGTGTGCCGGATGATTTCACGCATCTGGGGAGGAAGGTGCTTGATGGCTTCGCGAAGGAGGCGGAGCGTCTCCTGGTAGGTAATCTCGTGGAGGCAGGGCAAGTCGATGTACTTTTCTTCCTCCTCCAAATCAATGACGGACTCCGTCATTTTCCGTGTGCGCAGCCAGTCAATGGAGAGATTCCGGGCAGTGAGATATACAAAACTACGGGCTTTTTCGAGGGCGTCGAAGTCCCCACGGCGTTCATAAAGACGGACAAAGGATTCTTGGGCAATGTCCTGTGCTACATCGCCATCCTTGGTTATCTGCTGCGAGAAACGGCACACCGCATCAAAATAACGCTCGAAAAAATCTTTGAACTCTCTATTGCTGTCTAACATCTTTTCTTATATTCCGAGATGCAAAAATAATTTTTTTTCTCGTTCCAACTCACCCGCTTTCAGACTTTATTCGTTATAGGAGTGAAAAAACACGAGAAAACTATGGATAATTTGTCAAAAAGATACCGAATCGCACGCCTGATTGTCCGGCAAATCATTGAAGGAGCGGACGCTCCGATGGACAAGGAGCTGGAGGAGTGGCTTGCCGAGTCGGAAGATAACCAACGGGAATACGAGGACATCCGGCGGAGGCTGCGCGAAGACCTGCGCCAAAAAGAGGAGAGCCTCGCCCCGGCGGCATGGAAAAAGACGGAACGCCGCCTGCCGAAACGCCGGACGTTGCGGCGCATCGCGCAATGGGCAGCTGCCGCCTGCGTCGCCTTTGCCATGGGTGCCGGCGCTTTCCTGTGGATGCAGGCGGAAGAGGAACTGCCGGCAACCGTCTCCACGAACACGAAATCCTACCAAGCCGTGCTTATTTTGGGCGACGGGGAACGGGTCACCCTCAATGACTCCACGCGGCAATTCATTACCGAAAAGGCAGGCACCCGCATTTCGACGGAAGGAAACACGGTGCGCTACGAAGCCCAAGAGGAAAGCGAAACGACGGAAATGCACACCCTCCTCATCCCACGCGGCGGCGAGTTCCACATGGAGCTGGCGGACGGGACGCAGGTGTGGCTCAACTCAGAGTCCAAGCTAACCTACCCGGCGCGCTTCACGGGCGGGACGCGCGAGGTGGCAATGGAAGGCGAAGTCTGCTTCCAAGTGGCAAAGAACGAGGCGCAACCGTTCATTGTACGGACAGGGGGGATAGCAGTCAAGGTGCTCGGCACGGTGTTTAATGTAGACGCTTATCCCGACAACGGGCGGATTGCCACGACACTGGTGGAAGGGAAAGTGGAAATACAGGCAGGAGACGAGAAACAAACGCTCCTCCCCGACCAGCAAGCCGTCCTCGAAAAAGGCAAGGGCATCGAGGTGAAGAAGGTATATGCCGAAGATTACATCAGTTGGATCGGGGGCGTGTTCCATTTCACGGAAGCCTCGCTGGAAGAGATTATGCAAAAACTGTCGCGGTGGTACAACTTTGAGTTCTTCTTTGCCAACGCAGACGTCAAAGACGCACATTTCACTTTAAATATCAGACGTTATGAAAATGTATCGGACATCTTAAGCAAAATCGAAAAGACAGGACGTGCCCATTTCAATATCAACGGGCGCACCGTCGTGGTATCGGAATGAAAAAGCAGGATATACTGGTACTATATCCCGCCTTCAAATAAACATGTAGTATTAATATAAACTTCAATCACAAAAGTATGAAAAGAAAATCAAAAACCGGCAGTTTTGTGTTGACAAAATTGCCAAGAATGCTCTTAATCATGAAAAGTATCATCATTCTACTGGTCTGCACGCTGAACGTACAGGCGGCAGCCTACTCACAACAAAAGAAGTTCGACATTGCGTTGGACAACGTGTCGTTTTCCGACGTATTCCGCTACCTGCACGAGGTTTCGCAATATGACTTCGTGTATGACAGCGACGCCATCGGGCAAATGCAAACCGTGAGCGTCAACCTCCAGGACACGGACATCCATTCGGTGCTGGAGAATGTATTGGCAGGCACTTCTTTCGGCTACACGATTGAAGACAATGTCATCATCATCCGCAAGCAGGAGATGCCGGGCAATCCCGCCGCCCCCCAAAGCAAAACCATCAAGGGCGTCGTGACCGACCAGGACGGCAACACGCTTCCCGGCGTGACCATCCTCATCAAGGGAACAACCATCGGCAATATCACCGACGAGAACGGGGAGTTTCATTTCGAAATACCGGACTTGCAGAACGTGGTGTTCGTGTTCTCCTTCGTCGGCATGAAGAGCCAGGAAGTCGCCTACACCGGGCAGACGGACATCAAGGTGGTGCTGGAAGAGGAATCAACGGAGATGGACGAGGTGGTGGTAACGGGTATCTTCACTCGTAAGGCGGAGAGTTTTACGGGGTCTGTAGCCACTTATAAGGGAGAGACTTTAAAGAAAATCGGTACGCAAAATATCTTGCAGAGTTTGAAAACCTTAGACCCGTCTTTCCGTATTACCCCAAACAATCAATTCGGTTCCGACCCGAACAAATTGCCGGATATCAACATCCGAGGAAAAAGCAGTATTTCCAATATTGAATCTGAATGGGGCGAAGACCCGAACCGCCCGCTGTTCATTTTGGATGGCTTTGAAGTAGACTTGCAGACAGTCGTTGACTTGAGTATGGATAGAATAGCCTCCGTCAGCATCCTGAAAGATGCGGCATCTACTGCTATGTATGGTTCACGGGCTGCCAACGGTGTCATGGTTATTGAAACGGTAAAACCGCAACCGGGAAAAGTTCAGGTTTATTACAACGGCTCATTCAACATTGATATGCCTGACCTTTCTGATTACAATATGATGAATGCGGAAGAGAAATTAGCGTTCGAAGTTGCCAGCGGCTTTTACGATGAAACCATTGCTGACGAACTATTGGAAAAGAAAAATCTATATAACAAACGCTTGGCAGACGTGCGTAATGGCGTCGATTCCTATTGGTTAAGCGAAGGAGTAAGAGTAGGCTTCACCCATAAACACAATTTGCGCGTCACAGGTGGTAATGAAGCCATGTATTATTCTTTCGGCTTGAACTATACCGGCAACAATGGTGTCATGGAAAAGTCCGGACGTGACGTGTTCGGCGGGAACATTAATCTGGTTTACCGTGTAGACAAATTGCAAGTAACCAATGATTTCACCTACGATTGGACAAAAGCATTCAATGCACCTGTGGCTTTCTCTGAATATGTCAAAGTAAATCCTTACTACAAAAAGAAAATTGATCCGGAACACCCCAAATACTTGGAGGTCTATACTATTGGCGGGATGACTTACGAAATAGCCAATCCATTGTACAACGCCAGTTTGAAGCACAAAGACGAAACGCAAACTTACGGCTTTAGGAACAACTTCCAAATTGAGTATCGCCCGGTAACTGGTTTGAAAATTGCAGGAAAACTCAACGTGACAAAGCAGGATTCCAAATCAGAGGCATTCAAATCGCCCAATCACACTGATTTTGATGACACCCCCCAAATTGAGAGAGGTTCTTATACCAAATCCACAACTTCAAGCATGAGCTACAATGGCGATGTCTCCATTACCTACGGCAAAAACTTCAATGAAGCCCACATGCTGAACGTAGTAGGACGTTGGGAATTCTTGTCCCGCAAGAATTATTCCGACAACTATCAGGCAATAGGTTTCCCCACTGACCGGCTTTCCAATCCGGCTTTTGCAATCAGCTATCCGACAACGGGCAGACCCGGCTACAATGAAGCCTTGACGCGCACCATGAATATGATGGTTACTGCAGGTTATGGATTCAAGGAACGCTACTTGATTGACCTGACCATCCGCCGGGACGGCTCTACCAATTTTGGAAAGAACAAATTATGGACTAATACTTGGTCTGTTGGTTTGGCATGGAACATCCACAATGAAATGTTTATGGGTGATTGGGCAAATTTGTTGAAATTGAGGTTTGCATACGGTAACCCCGGCAACAACAACCAATCTTTCGACACTTACTTGACTTACGCTTACAACACCGATTACCAAAACATTTTCGGTCTGGGTGCTCAATTAAGTTCTTACGGAAACAAAAATCTGGATTGGCAAAAAACACGTGATATGACCATTGGTGCAGATATTTCTGTTCTCGACCGCCGGTTAAGCCTGACATTCGACTATTACCGGAAAGTCACCGACCCGCTGATCATTTCCATCAATGTGGCTCCTTCTACCGGTAAAGACAGCTACATCACCAATGTAGGACGTAACACTATCAACGGTTTCACTGTAGACCTGAATGCACGCATCCTTGACATTCCGGAAAAAGACATGACGTGGAACGTATCCTTAAACGGTTACCACGAAACCTCGGAGTACAGCAAAATTGGCAACCGTTTGGATAACTTTAACGAAGAAATGCGCACCACCTCGCTCGCCCGCTACCGCGACGGCTACAGCAGCACGGATATCTGGACGGTTAAATCTGCAGGTATTGACCCCATGACCGGCAAGGAAATTTATATCCGCCCGGACGGCACTTATACTTTTACCTACGACCAGAACGATGAAGTGGTTTGCGGCAATACCGCTCCGGACGTGGAAGGCGTAATCGGTACCAGCTTCTGGTGGAAAGGATTAAGTTTCAGTGCTTACCTCCGTTACAGCATCGGCGGCGATTACTTCAACAGCGAATTGTTCCAACGCATTGAAAACATCGGTTCCCGCACCGACCGCTACAACCAAGACAAGCGGGCTTACTACGACCGTTGGAAAGAACCAGGCGACCACGCCCAATACCGGAATATCAAAGATTACTCTTCCGGACATCAATCCAGCCGCTACGTCCAGAAAAACAATTACCTAAGTGGAGAATCTTTCGCTTTGGGTTATCAGTTCTACGGACACAAATGGTTGGAGAAAGTCGGTTTGAAAAACTTAACCGTAAACGCTACCTTGAACGAGATATTCCGTGCTTCCACCGTCAAAGCGGAAAGAGGTACGTCCTATCCGTTCGCACGAACAGTATCCATTTCAATAAATGCATCATTTTAAAGAATAGAACATGAAAAGAATTATCATTATACTTGCAGCCGCCCTTGCCGGAACATTCAGTTCCTGCAACAATTGGTTGGAGCATACGCCTTACGACCAAGTGCCGGGCGATGAATTGTACGCTACGGAAACCGGAGCGCAAGAAGCCTTGAACGGCTTATACTTGGGTCTGTTAGACCGCAACCTTTACGGCGGAGAACTGACTGTCGGCATGCTGGAAGCCATGTCCATGCATTATTTCATCCCAACAGATCACAAATACGAAGAATTGACCTCTCAGGAATTCACAACATCCGGGTCAAAGTCCTACTTTCTGAACATTTGGAAAGGCATGTACAAATTGATTGCCGAATGCAATGTATTCCTTGCCAACATCGAAGAAAACCGTGCCAATTACGATGCAGACAACTACAACTTGTATCGTGGCGAAGCCATCGCTTTGCGCACCTTCCTGCACTTCGACCTGTTCAGAATGTTTGCCCCGGCTTGGTCGGAAGAAAACAAGACGCAACGGGCAATTTCCTACTACGACCACGAAGTGGAACAACCCACCGCCTACATGACCGTAGAAGAACTCACCACGCAATTACTTGCCGACATCGACGAAGCCATTGCCCTGCTGGCAAAAGACCCGGTTTTGGAAAATACGGACTATGTTTCCCAAGGTGAGACATTCTGGGACTTCCGTAGTTTCCGTTTCAACCTCTATGCCGCATACGCTCTGAAAGCCCGCATCTGCCTGACCACAGGCGACAAAGCAACAGCGCACAGCATTACTACAGCCTTGTTAGAAAGCCGTTTCCCGAATGGTGGAACAAACAATTTCATGAATGTCTTCCCATCGGTATTGGATGCCCCGGAAGACGACCCTATCGGCTATACGGAAATGCTCTTCGGCATGCACGACATCAACCGCAAGAATGTGTACGATTCCTACTTCTCCACCGAATTGCAAACCACACAGATTTGCGCCATTAGTGAAGCCCGCAACAGCGCGTTATTCCCAGAAGCATTGGACATTCGGAGAGAGAATTTCGCTTCCGCTCCATCAATTAGTGGAACAACGCCTTTAATGAGCATCACCAAATATCGAGAACAGGAAGCACACCCGGCCAGTGATTTGCTTTACCGCTATGACATCATCCCGCTCATCAAAAAAGGGGAACTCTATTTGATTGCTGCCGAATCCAGCGACAATGATGCAGAAAAACAACAGTGGTTAGAAGAATTGCGTTTGACAAGAGGATATTTTGAAAATAACGTCACTGGCGATTTGAACCAAACGTTGCAAGACGAATATGAACGGGAATTTTTTGCCG
This sequence comes from uncultured Odoribacter sp., assembly GCA_944321145.1. Classification (GTDB taxonomy): domain Bacteria; phylum Bacteroidota; class Bacteroidia; order Bacteroidales; family Marinifilaceae; genus Odoribacter. The sequence goes on from CALUKF010000023.1 coordinate 11,610, forward strand.
AAGGACAATATTTTTATTACCTAAAACGAAATGGGATTACTACTGTAGCAAATCCTTCAAGCGGAGAGGCAGATGCAACTAAAACTGTTTCAACAAGCTATTTCGTATTCCCAATTCCGGAAGAAGAAACCAACAACAGGACAGATAACTAAAACACTAAGATAATGAAAAAGTACATTTACATAATTGGAGCCGTCTTGCTCTCCTTATGGAGTTGCCAAGAAGACGAAGTTTTCCAATGGCAAGGAAAAACTTGCATCTATTTTTCATACATGGAAGCTGGCAGCAGTGACAAATTTTCTAATGACATGGGATTTTCCTTTGGTTTGACCAATTCCATGGACACGATTATTCAAATTCCAGTCACCGCAACAGGAGATTTGGTTGACTATGAACGGACATTCAGCTATGTTATTGATTCAATCACGGGAGTAGAGGGTGTACAATATGATCCCCTGCCAGCAAAAGGCGTTTTCCCGGCAAATTCCAATACAGGCTATATCCCAGTCAGCCTGCATCGTATTCTAGATGATGATTCCTTATACTACATGCATTTCAGATTGATTTCAGACGAAAACTTTGAAATCAATATTCCAGATGCATACGAAGACAATGATACAACCAGTTTGACCCGATTTACCTTTAGCTATTCATCTTCTATCGCCAAACCTACTTATTGGATGGATGCTTTTCTGGGATATTTCTCATTAGCAAAATATAATCTTTGCTATGAGCTGACAGGACAAACATGGACAACAATGCCCCAAGCAATGCAAGCAGTCGCTTATGGGCAAATATTTCAAAGTTATATCGAGTCCAGAATTTTAGAAGGAAAAGATGCCGCACTTCGTGACCCTTCTAATCATGAACCGGGAGAAGAAGGTTACATGACCATGCGAGGCAAAAGCGGAGCAATGACCATCCCTGAAGAATGGTTTGATGAATAATTTAATATTACTTGTAAAATAAGAAGTCATGAAAAGAATACATATACAATGGTTACTGATTTTCCTCTTCACAGGATGCCTGACTTCCTGCTTTGAGGACAAAGGCAACTACGACTACAGCTACGCACCGGAAGTCATTATGCCGGAAAATGCCGGTCTACGAGACACTGTCATCAAAAGAGGACAACGCCTGACCATTATTCCCAATCTGCAAATGCTCCTGACAGAAGACGGTGAACACAAAGACACCGTGGATTTTGATGAAGAACGTTTTGCCTACGAATGGCATGTTTACGGACGGCTTATTACAAGCTATGATTCTGTATTGGCAACCACCCGCAATCTGGACACCATCATTGATTTGCCTTTAACCACAGGAGATCCCTACCGGGTCATTTATTCAGTTATCGATAAAAATACCGATGTAGCTTGGAATTTCAAATTTAACTTAAGCGTGCAAAATCGCTATGAAAACGCATGGCTGTTCTTGGTAGAAGACGACAATCAAATGGTTGACTTGACGCTATACGGCAAGGAATTAGATAATGCTTCCGAAGACCCATGGGTTTGGGAAGAAGGCGTATTGTCGCGTTCAGGATTCCCCTATTTAGGAGGAGGAGCCAAATTTGTCTATTATAAAAGCAATACTTCACTTATCTACGTAGGCACAGGCGAAGCCACCGGTTGGATTACAAAAAATGAATTGGAATGGAGTGACCGCTATTTAGTTCGTTATCAAATGGCAAGCATGCAACCTGTAGATTATACCTTTGAAGGCATTGAACAAGCCAGTGCATGGCTTTTTATGGGTACAGCAGGAGATATTTATCCTATGGGAAATGACGGTTTGATCATGGAAGCCATTAACATTTTGCCTCCTTCTGCTAGCGGGACTGGACATTATGAAACAATTAAATTAGCTCCTTTTGTTGGTGGATATACTACAAGTGCTTACAAACTTGTGTTTGATGAAACAAATAAAAGGATGATGTATACAAGAGTAAGTGGCGGCAATGCACAAGGCACAGCATCACAACTCACAGGAGAAGCTGCTATTCCAAACCACAAACTTTATTTCCTGCAAAGTTACGATGGGGGACTATATAACACCGTTATTGCAAAAAATCTAAGTAATGAGAAATTCTATAAATATGTATATGACCCATATACTAGTCCCATTTCTATTATTGAAACGACAGAGATCACTAACGGGAATCTCTTAGAAGAAACAGAAGGCATATTGGAACGCACTAAGCAATATGTTTGCGACTATTTTCATGGAACGTTTTATACTACAGATGGAAATAAAATTTACTGTTTGAGAAACAATACATTACAAGAAGTAAACATCCAAGACCCGGACAATTTATTAGGCGGACAATTCAATGGTTTCGACCCAGTATGTCTATTAACCCGATATACACTAATTGAATCCACTCGCGGCTGCATCATAGTTGCCACCTACAACACCGGTACAGAAAAAAGCGGCAAAGTCTATTTCTTAGAACCTAATGCCACTGAGCCTCTGAATTTGACCGTTCGTGATTATTTTGAAGGATTAGACCGAGTAAAAAGTATAAGCAGATTCTAATGAAAAGAACATTACTCTCTCTCGCATGCCTGCTCGCCGCAGGCATGCTTTTTGCCCAGAAGCCGGCGACAATCACCTGCCGCACCGGCGAGGGCATTGGCAAAACCCTCCACCTCTGGCGGGTGGAAAAGGGCGAACAGCACAAAATGGCGACTGCCACCTACGCCGGCAACGGCTACTACGGCTTCAACTTCATCCCCGAATACGAAGGCTTCTACGTCATCGGCGACGACAAGTTCTATCAATACCCCGTCTACCTGAAAGCGGGCGACGCGGTTTCCCTTTACATGGACAAGGACACCGTCTGCCTCACCGGCAAGCACAACTCCCGCGAGAACCAAGCCCTCTGCGAGTGGGCGAACCTCTCCCGCACCGTGCGCGACAAGTCCCTCTTCTTCCAGAAAGTGCGCAGCACCTACGAGGACTTTTTCCCCGACTTTGAGCAATTGCTGGCAGCAAGCCGGGATTTCAAAGCGGGCATCAAAACCAAAAACGCACGGTTCAATGAGTTGATGGCACGCACCGTGGATTTCGAATTGGACAACTATGCGCTGGCGTTCATCTACACCCCACGCAGCAAGCACCCCTCCAAGGAGCAACGCATCGCCTATTACGGCACCCTCATCAACCCGGAGAAGTTTGCCGACACCATCATCCTCGATATGCCTTACGGCATGGAATTGCTCAACCGCTACGTTATGCACAACAACCTGGAAAACAAACTCAATTACAACGACCTGCAACAGACGCTGGCAATTATTCCCAACCGGCAGGTGCAGAGCGAAATCGTGCTGAAACGTGCCCAGGGGTTCAACAAATCCTATTATGACTTCCTCGCTTTTATGAAACAAGCCCGCCCCTTTGTGAACGACGCGCAATATGCCCTCATGGAGCAAAAAGCCTCCAAGCTCTACCCCACCGAGGCAGGCGGCAAGGCAGCCGACTTCACCTATCCCGATGCAGAGGGCAACATGCACTCCCTCTCCGACTACAAGGGGAAAGTGGTCGTGGTGGATGTATGGGCAACCTGGTGCGGTCCTTGCAAGAGCGAACTTCCCCACCTCAAGAAATTGGAGAAAGAGATGGAAGGCACCGATGTCGTCTTTATCGGCGTGTCGCTCGACAAAGACAAAGACCTTGAAAAATGGAAGAAGTTCATCGCCGACGAACAACTGCCCGGCGTGCAGCTCTTTGCCGGCGGCTGGAGCAAAATCGCCCAAGATTACAAAATTACCGGCATTCCCCGCTTCATGGTCTTCGCCAAGGACGGCAGCATCGTGGACGCCAATGCGCCCCGCCCCTCCAGCGCAGGCTTGAAACTCATGTTGGAGGCAGAACTGAAAAAATAAGCACACGGCTATGCCACACTGCCTGCCATACTCCCCTCGTTCCTCCGAATTTGCAATTCGGAGGAAAAAGGACAGGGGATTTGAAATCCCCATCCTCAAACAAGCAGATTGCAAATCTGCTTGAACAAAGACAAAAAAGCTGAGAATCAATACACTCAAAACAAACGGATTGCAAATCCGCTTGAACTCTCCCTCTAAGATAGAGGGAGTACCCCGAAGGGGGGAGGGAGTATGAAAAAAAAATAAAGATAGATTTTGTCCCCTCTGCTTTTTATTATAACTTTGAAACGTAGAGTATAAAAAACAAATAGGAATGAGAAGATTACTTTTATTTATCAGCGCGTGCATCCTGCTCGGGATGACGGGATGCGCGCCCAAATCAACCAACCAGAAGGCGGAAGCCCCCTCCTGGAAAGCGAAACACGTCATATTAATCGGCATCGACGGCTGGGGAGCCTACAGTTTCCCCAAAGCCCAAATCCCCCACATCCGCAGCCTGATAGCGGAGGGCGCCTACACCCTGAACAAGCGTTCCGTCCTCCCCTCCTCCAGCGCAGTAAACTGGGCATCCATGTACATGGGCGCAGGTCCCGAACTGCACGGCTATTGCGAATGGGGTTCGCAAGTGCCCGATCTGCCCTCGCGAGTAGTCAATGAACACGGGATTTTCCCGACCATATTCTCCGAATTGCGCGCTGCCGCCCCCGATGCCGAAATCGGCTGCATCTACGAATGGGGAGGCATCCGCTACCTGGTGGACACCCTCGCGCTCAGCTACGACAAGCACGTCACGGAAGCCGCAAAAGATTCCACGGCAACAGCCCGCTACGCTGTTAGCTACATCAAAGAGAAAAAGCCGGCGTTGGCAAACATCGTCTTTGACGCCCTCGACCACACCGGGCATGCCCTCGGGCACGACACCCCGGCGTACTACAATAAACTGGAAGAAATCGACGGCTACGTCGGCGAAATCATCCAAGCCGTGAAGGACGCCGGCATCTGGGAGGAATCCATCATCATCGTCTCTGCAGACCACGGCGGCATCGGCAAAGGTCACGGCGGACGCACGATGGCGGAAATGGAAACGCCGTTCATCATCTGCGGGCAGCACGTGAAGAAAGGTTTCCACATCCAGGAAAGCATGATGCAATTCGACATTGCATCTACCATCGCCTCCATCTTTGCACTGCAACAACCGCAGGTATGGATTGGGCGCCCCATGAACGTTTTTGAATAAATAATGGATATGAGAAGCAGTATCATCGCGATGCTCGTGCTGGCAGCCGGCGCAAGCATCACAGTGCCCGCCGAGGCGCAGAACATCGGCACCCCGCAGGAAATCAAGTCCGTCATGAAACGCGTGGCAGACTGGCAAATCGCCAACCCCATGAGAGACGGCGAACACGGCGACCTCGCCTGGACGCAGGCAGCCCTCTACGTCGGCATGCTCGACTGGGCAGAACTCGCCCTGCAAACGGACAACGACAAGACGTATTACAATTGGCTCCTGAAAATCGGACGGCGCAACAATTTCCAACCCGGTTCACGGATGTACCACGCCGACGACATCGCCGTTTCGCAAGCATGGTTGGGGATTTACCTGAAATACGGCGACCGCAACATGCTGCTGCCCACGCTGGCGCGCACGGAGTTTGTCACCCGCTATCCCTCCCGCAGCACCTTGGTGCTCGACTACAGCAAAGGGGCAACCCTCGAACGCTGGTCGTGGTGCGACGCCCTCTTCATGGCGCCTCCCGTCTATGCGCAAATGTACGTGCTCACCGGCAAGGCGGAATACCTGGATTTCATGGACAAGGAATTCAAAGCCTGCTACGACTTCCTCTATGACCCGGAAGCGGAACTCTTTTACCGCGACTGGCGCTACATCGGCGAGAAGGAAGCTAACGGCGAGAAAATCTTCTGGGGACGCGGCAACGGCTGGGTACTGGGCGGATTGGCTGAAATGCTGCAAATCCTGCCGGCAACCAATGCCAGCCGCGAGTTCTACGAAGAACTGTTCGTGACCTTGGCTGAGCGCGTCGCCTCCCTCCAGAGCAAAGACGGCTATTGGCATGCCAGCCTGCTCGACCCGGCATCCTATCCCTCCCCCGAAACCAGCGCGACGGGATTCATCGTCTACGCCCTTGCCTACGGGGTGAACGCCGGACTGCTGGATGCCGGCACCATGATGCCCGTCATCGAAAAAGGCTGGAAAGCCCTCTGCAAGGCTGTGGAGAAAGACGGCAAGCTCGGCTACGTGCAACCCATCGGCGCCGACCCGAAGAAAGTGACCCGCGACATGACGGAAGTCTACGGCGTAGGCGCCTTCCTCCTCGCCGGAGTGCAACTGTACGAGATAGCACAAGGTAAATAACCGCCACTTTCCCTACATCCTCCCTACCCTTGTTGCGCTGCTGTTGGGGAGCTGTTGCGCCGCTGTTGGCTTTCCAGCCGCAACAGCTCCCCCGCAGCTCCGAAACAGCAGCGAAACAGCGGTAGGGCAACATCTTCTTTTCTATCCTCCTGCATGCCGATTCATTTGCCGCTCAAGCAGGCTTGCTCGAGGAAGAATTGCATACAAGATTCAGCAAAATATGTCATAGTCATGATGTACTTTCTCCAAGATACGCCGCGCCATCTATATCAAATTTCCCTATGGAATCTCCCAATAACTATCATGCTGCTTGCTCTAAACATCCTTGAATGTAATAACACCATCAATATCAGAATTTTAACAACATATCCACTTCTTATGATATTCAAAAAAATTCTGCCAACGAGGCATATACACATCTTTTATCAGACCACCCCATTCTTTATAGGCATAATCACGCAAAAATTAGTCGTAACAATGTCCGATCCTCCAAAAGTAATAATGCTGCGGGCATTATATTTATATAAATCTTTTTCGTATGGAGTAGTACCCAGCCGCCGGGCGGCACCAATGCAAGTACCCAACATGAATTCGGAACGGGTAGAAAGCAAAGCATCCATGTCATCCATTACAGCCATCATCCGATCCGACAAGCTCTCCATATCTTCTAAACAATTTTCTTTAATTGCTTGATTTACTTCTGAATAAAGTAGTTTACAAAAGTTGCCGCACAAAATCAACTAGCGTACATAAAACGAGGACGACTAAAGAATTTTAGTCACCCCCGTTTTATGTGTACTATAACCTAATACTCTACTCGCAGAGTGTTATTTAACTTTTAGCCACTACCTATTAGATTGAATACATTAACGATTTTTGTAAGCCATACCTACAACTTTTCCACAAACATTTTGATATACAGTATCTACTCGTAATACATCTCCATTACGTCCCAAACCTAACAGATGAATACTACCAGTTTTATCTGTACTATTAGATTTAGAAGTTGCAACATACATATTTACAGTTTCAACATCAGGACGGAAATATAAATAATCAACATTAGCTCCTTGACCTACGATAGTATCAGTATCATAAATTTCTTTTGCTTTATCATACTCCAAATCATAACTATATATCTTATTTTTGTAAGCATAATAAAGATATGGATCTATTCGTGACATTGCAAAAGCAGAAGCCTTATCTAAGTTAGTCGCTCCTAAAACCAAACGCTTAAAATAAGGAGTAAAATATTCACCCATGCCAAGCATACTCATGTTGTAACCAATATTAAATTTCAAACAGTACATATCTTTTAAATCAGTAGTACCTGGGGTTTTAAAAATGCCATATGCAAACCCAGCATCTCCATCTTGCTTTTTCCACCCCTTTGCCGCATACACCATCTCCAATTTCAAATCACGAGGATTGAATTCCAAACTTTCCAAATCTGTTCCATCAGGCAAAGGAACTGGATCCAATTTTGTTTCTGACAATTGTCCATAAGAGCATTTTAATACATTAAAGCAATAATTTTTATTATCATAAAATATTAATGAGTTACTCTCCAATATTGCCCAAGGCGCTAAACTATAATCACCCTGAACTTCAGGATTAAAAAGTGGTTCATAAGACGCATACTGAAAATCTCTATAATGTAGTTTCCCATTATTAATCATAAAGTCATAAGTAATACCCATTCCGGAAGAATACAAAGTTGCAACAGCACAATATGTCTCAGGTTTAATTGGAGATGGAGATACGTAAAACAATTCAGGATAATTACTAATCTTATTAAAACCTGTTGGTTCCGTAACTACACCTCCTTTACCATCATTACACATGATGACAATCATATGTAAATCCGTACTTGAATTATCAATATCTGCAATGGCTACAGGATATTTACCTGCATATTCTCCATTAGCTGCATAATAAACATCTTGGGAAAATACACCTGCCATATTTAATAAAGATAAATTGGCATTTTCATTCACTTCGCTCAAAATTAATAAACCACTATTTTCAGCCTCAACAGATATATCAAATTCTTTACGTGCAAATAACCCTGTCTTTCTGTCAGTAACTTTCAAACGAGTACTATACAATCCAGGACCTGCAGCAACGTAATACACCAAATCTTTTTCTTGGCTCAATGTATCAATCTCAGCATTTTCTCCTGCACCAGCTTTATACCAATACCATAAATATTCTAAGTCAGAATTTTCACCTACAGATTGCCTTATTGTCGGGGTAATTCGTAAAGTATCATATTGTGTTATACTTAGACCTTTTATTGAATCTATTTCGATTTCATTAACCTCAACATAATCATAACTACCAAGCTCTTTCATGCAAGAAAGACATATTAACATCAAAAATGTACTTGATATAAATAATATATTCTTCATAATCATCTAATTAAAATATAATTGTCCAATTGGGATCAATAATCTGGTTGTTCTCATCATATACAGGATAGTTTTCTCTAAAATAATTTTGCATTTTCATGCCATACCCTTTCAATAAATATCTATTAGGACCATTATAAGGAGGCAAATCGTCTATTTCACAAATTTGCAATATTAACTTATATTTTGTTTTACTCCATGTGCCAAAATATTTTCGTCCATAAACAACATCCCACATAGAAGGCTTTGAAAGCATATTAGATACTCGAATTCGTGCCAACTGACGATCTGAAAAGTTATTAGGAAAATCATCATTAGACACAAGTCGTAATACTACATCAACGACTACACTATCTAACAATTTATCCGTACTATAAACAGTTAATGGAAGGACAGTTGTAAATTCATCTTTGGGTAAAATATACGAAGAATTCAACGCTTCAAAATGCTTTCCCTCCTCTGCAGTAGACAAATCTTTGTCAACAACAACCAAAAATTCTCTGTCATAATCCACAGCATAACCTGCTATTTCTAAAGGTATCTCTATTATATGAGATGTATCTGTTGTTTTTGCGAATGAATAAACGATACTATCAATCTCATTACCAGACAAATCAAAATAAATGGAGGAAGATCCTTCATACATACTTTCATCTGAAGTGCTACATGCAACTCCAAAGACTGCTAAAAATACACTTAAATATAAAATATTTCTCATATCTCTTAATCTGAAATGTTACCAAATTCTATTTCTGTATCAGGTATTGGGAATGTATACAATGCCGGAAAAGTAACCCCAGAGACTCCTGATATTTGGGAAAAGTTTTTCCGCTTCATATAGTAAAACAATTGTCCTTCTGCCACAAAGGACTTTTGATATTCTGCAAACAATTCTTTATTCAAATCCTCCACACCTGCTTGTAGATCATAAGTTGCACTTATTCCAAAAGCTTGTCGTACACGATTCAAGCGTTCAAATGCATCCTCAATATTACTAGCAGCTTCGGCTGCTATATAATAAGCTTCACAGCCACGAATTAAAGCAATATTAACTGGTGTTGATCCGTCAGAGGATTTCATATATTTTGAAACAAATTCTGTACTACTATTGGGATAGTAATTAAACCATTCCTTCAAACGGCTATCAATTGACCCATACTTATCTGTTTCATAAATTGTATCTTTTTTATTCACTTCTATGATCAATTGCTCTTCTTTCTCCAAATTGGGATTAAAGTAATAATCAGAATAATCTGACAGTTTATCAGAATACAATGAAAAAATATAACTTGTAGAAGAACATTTTCCCGTATTAACAGCTAATTCTGCCCAATCAAAAGCATTTTCATTATCTTCTATATACAAATAGATTCTAGCTAAAGTCGTTGTTACAGCATAATAATTCATTCTTTCACGACGATAACGCAAAAATCCCCCATCTTCATCATATTCTGCATTATCTATTCCACTATTCGTATAATTCTCAGAATAATCTTCAAAATTAGGTCCTATCGGATCTGTCTCTCTCAAAAGTTCTTCTGCTTCTAACAAATCTGAAATACAAGCATTTGCAACCTGCTCTACTGTTAATTGTGGAAATGGAACATTAGTTACTTTATTAACATAAGGAATTGCAAGAGCATCTTTCCCCAAAACATAGGATGGTGCATACATTCGTAACAAATCAAAATGCAAATATGCGCGCAAACCCAATGCTTCCCCTTTTATAATATTATAATTATCTCCTGTGAATAAATCTTTGCGCTGATCCATATTCCAAAGCAAATTGTTCAAATTTGCTATAACTCCATAAAGCCCTGACCATATTTCTGTAACAATAGGTTTAACATCTGCATGCTCATAATCATAAAGATGCATTGGCATGTAAGTGCTTTCTTCAGAAGTTACACTATAATATTGAGCCAAAACATCCATAAAACCCATCGTTAGATTCCCTCCATATAAAGAAGGAGACGCTAATTCTATATAAGCTCCAAGCAGTGCTGTTTTGAAACCTGATTCTTTAGCAAAAAGATCTGTTTCTTTAACCTCTGTTTTAGGAGAAACATCTAACCAATCATTGCATCCTATAAATGATAAAGCAAAAATTACAATCCAAATATATAATCTTCTTTTCATATCTCTTTTATTAAAAAGTTATTCTCAACGAAGTCCTAAAAGTATGGGCAAAAGGATAATCTAAGCCTCTTTCTTCTTTTACAGAAGACCAACGAAATACGTCTGTCATATTAAAAGATAATCGTAGACTTTCAATCTTTACGCGTTTTAACCAATTTGCATTAAAATCATAATAAGCACTCAATGTACTTAACTTTAGATAATTATATGTCTCCACAAAACGACTTGTAGATTGGGTTGTTTCACTATTAGCTACATCTTTAAAAAAAGTTACATCTCCAGGCTGTTTCCAACGATCTTTCAAAACTCTACGATCGCAATTATATCTTTTATCAGCGTTCTCAACCCTATCGACTAAAGTTTGATTATAAGTATCTCCTCCTAAACTATAAGTAAAATACATCGCTAAAGAAAATCCTTTATAACCTCCGTTTAATGATATATTCCCTTCAAGAAGAGGGTCCGTACAACCTATAGGTTTCTGGTCTTTAGAATTCCAAGTATCAGTTAAATTACCATTGCGATCAACAAATATTTCCTTTCCATTAGCAGGATTAATCCCTTTAGAAACCACACCCCAAATAGTATTTAATGACTCTCCTTCAATGAAACGGACACGAGGAGTGTTCATTACACTATCATCCTGTACTTCATTCCAAGCCTGCAAACTATTGGATATCTTCTTTAACTTGTTATTATTCTTAGTCATCCCCACCCCAACATTCAGATAACCATTTTCATCCCGATATACAGTTCCCCTAATCTTTAAATCAAAACCTTTATTCTCCAATTGACCAATATTTTCAGTATAAGTTGTAAAACCTAAAGAAGGAGGAAGAGTTATATCTGAAAGCAAACTTTTTGAAGTATTGACGTAATAATTTGCTGTAAATGATAAACGACGTCCAAACATATCAAAATCTATACCTATATTCCGTTGGGTCGTTTTTTGCCATTTTAACCCCCGGTTAGCCATCCCTTTCATCACGGCTCCAATCCCATAGCGATAACGATTATTTACATCGTATTCATATTTCGGAATCGCTTGAAAAGGATTAAAAGATTGTGAACCTACCCATCCCAAAGAAGCCCTAATCTTTAATCTATCAACAAATCCAATATAATTTTTCACAAAAGCTTCATTGTGAAGATTCCACCCAATACCAACGGAACCAAAAGGTGCCCAACGAGAATCTGCTCCAAACTTAGAAGATGCATCTGTTCTTACTGACAAATCTAATAAATATCGTTCTTTAAATGAATAATTCATATTACCCACAACACCTATTAATCTAGAAATATCATCACTTCCAGTAGGAGTTTTCGATTTGGGATAAGCAGCACCAAATATTATATAATCAAGATTTTCATCAGGGAACCCCTCTACTTTAACTGTATATTCTTCACTAGATTTATCCTGTATATTCAATGCAGCATTCACATTAAGAACATGATTATGCATTTGTTTAAAATAGCTCAACACAATATTTGCATCATAACCAAATTCCTTTGCTTCCATCGCTTCATAAGAACCTCTACGATAATAATTATCTCCTGCCATATTACTAAAATCTGTATGTTTAGCTGGTTTAAACACAACTCCTTCATCTTTTCGATGATGAATTGCCACATTTCCTTTTAAACGCAAGGCATCCGTAATATACCAATCTATGCTAAAATTATTTGTGAAATCACTATATGATGTTTTGTCAATAACATTTAACTGAGCATTATATAGCGGATTAGGTACTTTATCAAACGCCCCTCTCGTATCATCTTCCAACAAATATAAATAATTCCCATCTTCATCCTCATAAATATAATATGGATTTGCTCTTGCATATTCACTAAAACTTCCATAAGGTGAATTATCAGCATTTACCACATCATAGGTCATTTGATTTCTAAACACAATTTTTTGCATTTGATACTGCAAAAGCATCCCTGCACCAATCCTTTCACGTCCAGACTCTTTCATAACACCCGGAGCTTTTTCAAAGGATAAATCCAATGAATAACGCATCAGATTTTCCCCGCCTTCTACAAATAAAGAATGTTTATGCCCTACAGCAACTTGTAAAGGTTTATTCAACCAATAAGTATCATGACCTTGTTCCACCAATTTCAATTTATAATTATATTGAGCCTCACGCTCTTCTTGTAAATTAGCCACAGTTGATGAATAAAAACCAGCTGCTTTTTCCAACTCTAATTTCTCCCTTGCATTCAACAAATCATAATCACGTAAATCTGGAATATTGAATGATAAATCCATATTATAAGTTAAACGTATTGTTCCCTTTTCTGGCATTTTTGTAGTTATAACCACAACTCCATTTGATGCACGCGAACCATAAATAGCAGTCGCTGCAGCATCTTTTAATAAAGTCATAGATTCTATCCTATTGGGATCTAAATCAAATACTTTTTCAGCATCAACCTCAAAACCATCCATGATAAAAGTTGGCATATTGGGATCACCTTCATATTCATCTTTAACATTCGGCATTGAAGAGCTCCCTCTTACTTCAAATTTAGGAATAACATTCGGATTTGAACCATCTGTTATATTTTCTATCATTTTAAATGAGGGATCTAATATTGATAAAGCTGATAAAGCATTTACTGGATTTACTTGTCGCAACTCATCACCACTAAAACTAGTTGCTGTTCCCGTAAAACTTTCTTTAGCTTGATTAAAATATCCAGTTACAACAACTTCATCTATTTCACTGACATTTTCTTTCATTATTACATTAATTTCTGTTCTATTTTCAACCACCACTTCCTGAGTTTTCATCCCCACAAATGAAAATACCAATACCACATCATCCATCTCTGGAATCTCCAATGCCCAGTGTCCATCAATATCAGTAGCAACGCCTAAAGTCGTACCTTTAATCGTAACTGTGACACCGGGTAAAGATTCCCCATTAACATCTTTCACTGTCCCTTTTAAAGTCAGTTTTTGCTGGGGATAGTTAATAACTTCCTTTTCTACAGGTCGTATCACTACTGTTTGATTTAAAAACTCATAAGCATACCCCTCCCCCAACAACTCTTTCAATGCCTCCTCCAGCGGGACATCCTGCAAATTAACGGAAACTTTGCGGTCGGCATCCACTTGTTTGTGGGAGAAGAAGAAGTCCAAGTCCGTCTGTGCCTTCAATTGCCGGATAGCTTCGGCGACGGACGCCTGCTTTAGTTTCAACGATACAGTCTGGTGCTGTGCCTTGACCGCTGCTTGCACGTTGAATAAAAAGCAACACATCAAAAAACATGTCATTTTCATGGTTAATAACATTTTTGGGCAAGGATTTTTCCATCCTGAACTGCCCGGGTTCAATCTTTTTTTCATTACTTTTGTATTTGAATTTAACACTGCCGGTTTTCCTGCTAAGATTACCGGATTGATTCACACTTATCGGCGTTTGTCGCAAGCAAATGCCGATTTTTCTTTATCGTAAAGTCACTGCTTTGCCGTTCACAGTAAACTCCATATCTGTCGTCTTTGCTATTACACCCAGCATTTCTTCCAGCGTGTAGTCGCGCAATATCACTCCCGTGAACTCTTCCTGCTTCAAATCTTCGCGCATGAAGAAAAAGCTGACGTCGTACCATCGCTCCATCTGTGCCGCAATCTCTTCCAAAGGTTCACGCTCAAAGTAAAACTTGCCGCTAATCCATGAGGTGTAAAGCCGGGCGTCCACTTCGCGCACCACAAAATTCCCGTCACGCAATCTTGCCTGTTCATTGGGCGAAAGCATCACCCGCTTATCCGTAAGGCGGTCACGCACCTCTACGCTTCCTTCCACTAAAGTCGTTTCGCAACAACCGTCTACCCGATAAGTACTCACATTGAATTGTGTACCCAAAACTGCCACATCCATTTTACCAGTCTCCACCACAAAAGGGTGCAGGGTATCCTTTGCCACAGCGAAGTAGGCTTCCCCCTCTAAATACACTTTCCGTTCCCCACCTGCAAATGCAACCGGATAGCGCAACCGGCTCTCCGCATTTACCCATACACTTGTCCCGTCAGCCAGCACCAAAGAGAAGCTACCGCTTTTAGGCACAATCACCTCGTTATAAACCAACACATCTTCCTTACCTTTTTCCTGATTACCTATTGCATACGACAATCTCCGTTTATCAGTTTTCGAGGCTTCCACACATCCTTGGCGCACACTCCCCGTCAAGGTATCCAAGCCAACAAGGCTTCCGTCCCCCAGACGAAGCACCACGCGTCCCTCTCCCACTGCCACAGTCGGAGTTTCCGGAATACCTACAGTACCACGCTTCCATTCCCGCACAAGATAAAAACTCCCAATGCATATTGCAACCATTGCTGCCGCTGACATCCATTGCCAGAACAGCCTAAAGCGTTGCCGCTGCTCTTCTGCCCGAATACGCCGATACATGTCAGCCAAAGGACGCTCAATATCTGACGCTTTCAATTGGGACAAGTTTTTCGACAAACGCAACCGGTCGTGCAATGCCTGATACGTACGCTCATTATCCGGGTGCGCTTTCCGCCAAGCCTCCAATGCCTCCCGGTTCTTATCCGAAAGGTTCCCTATGAAGTCCTGATAAATCCATCGGGATACTTGAAAAACTTCTTTATTTACACTTTTTCTGTCCATCATAATCGTTTTATGGATTAAAAAACACCCATAGAACGCAATTCCCCAAAAAACGGGTAAAGATTTCAGGACTTTTTTGTGTTAAAAAATCTAATGAGCAAAAAAGAAAAGGAATAATGCAGGGTCAAGCCGTTCTCGCAGAAAGTCTAACGCCTTGGCTTTCGTCTTTTTCACCGTGCTTTCAGACACCCCCAAACGCTCCGCTGCCTCTGCATTTTTCATGCCTTCCACGCAACAAAGTTCAAAAACTTCCCGTTCCTTTTCCGGCAAGGCTTCAATCGCACGATGCAACAACACTTGTGTCTCATTATCAATGACACTGTTGGAAAATACCACTTCATCCTCCAACTGCGAAACATAGCGTTCTTTTGCTTTCTGCTTCCTGTCCAGGCTAATAATGGAGTTGCGAATGGAAACATAGAAAAAGGACTTCAACGACTGCATTGTATCAAAATGCTCCCGTCTTTCCCATGCTCTGAAAATCGCATCCTGCACACAATCTTCCGCCAAGAATCCATGCGTCTCTCCGGCATGCCGAACGGCATACAAGAGCAAACCGGGATACACATGCCGGTAGAGCAATTCCAAACGTCCTTGCTTGAATTCTTCCAATATCCGTGCGTCCATATCTTTGTCTGCCATATTTTCCAATCTATCTATATTGATTCAACCTTTGCCTGCTCTACATAAATCTGCCCACTTTGATACTTGACCACCGAGACTACCGTCCCTTTCGTGATGTAATTCCCCAAAAGAGAGACGGCATCATAAACCTCTTTATCCACCGTTACTTTCCCTGCAGGACGCAAATCCGTCGTTGCCACGCCCTTCTTGCCAACCACTTGCAGAGCATCCATATCAACTCCTACATACCCGTCCTCCCGACGTTGCTCAGCATGCAAGGCAAAAGCCCAGCGACGAGTGCCAAACAACTTGGCTCCCAACCAAATGCTCCCGCCCAGTGCCACCAAAGAGCAACTCACCACCAAGAACAATGAATTCATCACATAACCTGCAAACTCGCTCCAAAAGTCCAACGGTATGCGGTCTACCCCTGCAAACACCAACGCAACCACAATCAACACCGCCCCTGAAACTCCGGCAACTCCAAATCCCGGTATCACAAATATCTCCAAAAGCAAAAGCACCACACCTGCCACGAAAGCCACTATTTCCCAATGCCCGACAAAGCCCTCCAAATACAAAGGTGCAAAATAAAGCAAACAAGCCGCCACTGCCGCTATCAAGGGAAAACCGATACCCGGCGATTGCAGTTCAAAATAAATTCCCCCGACAATCAACATAATTAAAATCCCCTGCACCACCGGATTCACTAAAAAACCGATAATCCCGTCTGCCACCGTCGGCTCATACTTCACCATCGTATAATCCGTCACCTGCTCCGCCTGCAACATCCCGTCAATGTTTTCTGCAATTCCGTCACAAAAACCATATTGCATAGCCTCATGCGGCGTAAAAGTAACAATTCTTCCGCTATCCGTCACGCCCTCAATGGCTATCCGCTCATCCACCATCGCTTCGGCAATGCGCGGATCACGTTTCCACCGATACAATGTATCGCGCCCTTGAATCAACGTATCCTTGCCATGCGCCTGTGCTGTTGCCCGAATCATCGACCGCATATACGACTGGTATTTGTCCGGCATTGCCTCTCCCGCCCCGTTGACCACTGTCGCCGCCCCGATGCTTGCCCCTTCGCGCATATAAATCTTGTCACAGGCAATCGCAATCAATGCCCCTGCTGAGGCTGCATTGTTGTCCACAAACACCCACACCGGCACCGGACAATTCAGCACCAAGCTCCTCAGAGAATCGGCATACACCACCATCCCTCCATACGTATTCATATTAAGGATTATCTTATCAGCCCCCAACCGCTCCGCTTCCGTAAAAGCCTTGCGCGCCAAACGCCAGGTTTTCGCGCCAATCTCGTCACGCACATCCACTCGGTACACCAATTCTTTCCCCTGCACCGACAGGCCTGAGAACAGGAGCAGCCACATCACCGCGAGCCGCAAAAAAACGATAATACCTTTATTCCTCATAATTTCTGACCCAATGATTCTCCGCAAAAATACAAATAACTTACTAAATCCGTTCAATACCTAATAGTCAATTTCAAGGGTGTCCGCAAGCGTTGGGCATAATGCTGTACATAATCAAACCATTCCTCCGGACTATCAAAGCCCCATTTGCTCCATCCTGCCCCACTATAATACGTGTACACATCTCCCGGGCGGTACATCGAAAAAGCTGCCACATGCCCCAATGCCTTACGCTCAGCCTGCTCTTTTTCAGAAAACTTCACAATCTTCGCTTCTTTCATCGCTTTGGGAAATACAGCAGCTACATATATCTGTCCATCGGTAGAAACCTCCGGTTCAGCGTAAGCAATATACCTTGCCGCCGTATCCATTTGGCAAACTTCGCTGGGCGCATGCATGACAATGCCTGTCACCACCGGCATCTCTTGCCGCAAGCTATCAAACCTGACCGCTATCCGGTTCAGTTGCGACCCAGCATCCAAAGAAATGACCCGTGTTTCCTCTACAAGCCCTTCACCGGGAATATCAAGCGGATTATAAACCAACTTCACCGTAAACCGCAAAGGACCATTATCCAAAATCTCATAATCCTTGTAACAATACGGGTAAACAATCTTTCCATTCACTACCAAAGCCGAAGTCCCTGCCCCCAACGTCGGACCTACATTATAATAATCCAATCCGTTACCATGGTCAATATGGTAAGACACCGAATTAGCCAACTTGCTGGCAGCTTCCGAGTCAGACTTCCTCAATTTGGCAATTTGTGCCCGTATCTCCGGATTTAATTCCAAGCGATAACGCATATCCACAACCGGTTCTGCCACCCGTTTCACCCAAATATCATACCCGTATGCCTTCTCTCCCGTAGCCTGTAATGCCGGTCCGTAAGTCCGGAAAGCAATCCTGTCATTCTCCCACGCGATATCATCCAGCCGTTCAGGATATTGCTTCCCACAAGCGATGGTATCAAAAACCTCAGGATTTCCTGCCGTGATCCTGTACTTCGCGTTCTCTCCGGCTTTTACCGAAGCAGGAAAAATAACTTTCCCGTCATAAGTCACTTGGTAAGGAATTTGTCGTCCTGCACTATCACACAATACAAAACCTTCCCCTCGGAAAGCGCCAATAACAGCCGTATCCATTTCAACTATCTCATTCTCCCGGTCAAGGCTTGAAAAATTATGGACAATGATTTCCACCTCAGCCTTTTTACCTGTGCAGGCAAAAGCACAGGCTAACAACAAAAAAACTACTATCTTCTTCATATATTCACTATTAACATTCATCCGTTTCATTAACTATCACCTCCCCTGCAATAACCGCAGCCATCGACAAGAAGCTACAAACCAATATATTCAGCAAAGGCAACATCAATGCCACCGCAAAAACAAGCCCCACCCCCGTTGCCGCACCTGCCCGCCGGTTCACATACCGCACGCTGTCACGCACTCCAATACGCTTGCGCTCTATCGCATAGTCTAAAAACGAAAAACCATAAAAATAAGCCGACACCAACAGCATCAGCACAGGAGCAGCCATCCCCACCACCGGCACAAACGAGAATAGGAACAAAACAATGGAAATCAGCGTCTGCACCACCATATTCCGCAAGGCTATCAGGATTCCACGCACCATATCGCGCAGCAACTGTTTGAAACTAAACGGATAAGTCCTTCCCGTCAAATGCGTCTCCGCCCGTTCCGAAAGCCACGAATACACCGGAGACAATACCACCAAAATCACATAACCGCTATACATGGCAAAAAGGAAAAAATACACCACCTTCACCACCACAAACACCAGCCATCCCGCCACGCCGTTCACCCACTCCAGCCACACAATCCCCTCCACCAATTCCTCCAACCGGGCAGCAAACAAATTATACAACGAATCCCCCAACATCCCCGTCAGCCAATTGCCTGTAAAAAAAAGCAACACCAACACCCCCAACGGGAAAAGCAAAAACCACGCAAATTTCTTGCTGAACAACATCCGGAACGCCGGACCATACGCTCGTATCCCTAAAAAGAAAGACTTCATCGCTTCTACATAATTACTTCAACCCGTTTTTACGCACAAACTTCTCTAGTTCCTTTACACTGATAGATTCTCGTTCTGCTTTATCATAAATCGTAATCAAAAAGACTTCACCAGCCTCATCTGTCAAAATTACATTTAAAGTAATAACTCGGGCACCTCCGCTCTTCCCTCGTCCTTTTGAAGTAATAGCCATGCGTATTTTACGCAATCCTCCGCCCAAATCAACCCCTTGAAAAGGATTCTCGGCTAACGAAATGCCCAAAGCCTCAACATCTTCTCCTATGGAAACATATCGTTTGGCAAGCTGCTTCAACTCCCTTAAGAATTTCCTCGTAGGTATAATCCTATAACTCATGCAAAGCCTCCTCCAAAGTTTTTAACTCTAACTTTCCTTCCCGATACAATTTCACTTCCTCCAGCCCCTGCCGGATATCTTCCAAAATCTCCTCCTTACTGATATACTCCGCCTCCTCAGCTTCTTCCTTTTCTTTGTGCGCTTTCTCCAACAACCTTTCCGCCAACCATTCCTGATTACGCACACTCAACGGAAGAGACTGAATATACTGCCATAAATTCTCTACTATCGCTGCTCTCATAATTTTTACTTTTTACTTCAACCCGTTTTTACGGAGCAATCCTTCTATTTCCTTTATTGAGATTGACACTCGCTCCGCCTTGTCATAAATATAAAGCAAATTGACTTCAGATTCTTCCACTGCGACCACTACCGTAAAAGTAATCACCCTCGCCCCTCCGCTCTTGCCTCGTCCTTTGGAAGCAATAGCCATCCGTATCTTGCGCAATCCGCCGCCTAAATCTGTTCCCAACCGAGGATTCCGTTCCAATTCATCAAGCAAAGAAGCATAATCTTCAATCATTGAGGCATAACGCTTCCCCAATCTCTTCATTTCCTTGTCAAAGGAATGTGAGGTTTTAATTCTATAATTCATTTCTCAACTCCTCTAACAATTCTCGTGCAGGTCTCGTACGTCCCGCTTTCCAATCTTTCAATCCGGCGTCAATCCCCGCCAAAATCTCCTCCTTGCTGATATACTCCGTCTCCTCAGCTTCCTCCTGCTTGTTTTCCAACAACCTTTCCGCCAGCCACTTCCGATTATTCGCACTAAGCGAAAGCGACTGGATATACTGCCATAAATTTTCTACCGATGCTGATACTCTCATATTACTGTTCCTTTCTTCATTAATACTTCCGCAAATATAACGAAAAATTTTATACATTTGCAGGCTGAACGAATTACGTATAACAATAAATTTCAAACAAGATATGCAACCATTAACAGCCATCTCCCCCATTGACGGGAGATACCGTGACAAAGTCGAAAACCTTGCCAACTACTTCTCCGAGAGCGCGCTCATCCGCTACCGTGTGACAGTCGAAATCGAATACTTCATCGCCCTGTGCGAGATACCCCTGCCACAACTCATAGGCTTCAACCACGACCTCTTCGAACACCTGCGCGAAATCTACCGCAACTTCACTGTCGAAGATGCCCAGAAAATCAAAGACATCGAGAAAGTCACCAACCACGATGTCAAAGCCGTCGAATACTTCATCAAAGAGAAATTCGACAACCTTGGGCTCCATGAATACAAAGAATTTATCCACTTCGGCCTGACCTCACAGGACATCAACAATACCGCAGTGCCCTGCTCCTTCCGCGATGCCGTCTACGACGTTTACTACCCCGTTGTCGACAGCCTCCGTGCCAAACTCGAAGAGCTTGCCGAAGAATGGCGCGACGTCCCCATGCTCGCAAAAACACACGGGCAACCTGCCTCACCAACCCGCCTCGGCAAAGAGCTGAAAGTGTTCACCTACCGCCTTACCCGCCAATTGGAACTTCTAAAAAAAGTGCCTATTTCCGGAAAATTCGGAGGAGCCACCGGCAACTTCAACGCCCACCACATCGCCTATCCCGGCATCGACTGGGCAGAATTCGGGCGCAAATTCCTCACCGAGAAACTCAAGCTCGAACGCGAGACCTACACGACCCAAATCTCCAACTACGACAACTTCGCCGCCCTCTTCGACAACCTGCGGCGCATCAATAACATCATCATCGACCTCGACCGCGACTTCTGGACTTACATTTCCATGACCTACTTCAAACAGAAAATCAAAGAAGGCGAAGTCGGTTCCTCCGCCATGCCCCACAAAGTCAACCCCATCGACTTCGAAAACTCCGAAGGAAACCTTGGCATCGCCAACGCCGTTTTCGACCACCTGAGCAACAAGCTCCCCATCTCACGCCTCCAACGTGACCTCACGGACTCCACCGTGCTCCGCAACATTGGCGTGCCACTCGCACACACCATCATCGCCATGAAATCCACCCTCAAGGGGCTCGACAAACTCATCATCAACCGTGAAGCCATTGACAAAGACCTCGAAAAGAACTGGGCAGTTGTCGCCGAAGCCATCCAAACCATCCTCCGGCGCGAAGGCTACCCCAATCCCTACGAAGCCCTCAAGGCGCTCACGCGAACCAATAACCGAGTTACCCAAGCGTCCATCGCCGAATTCATCGACACCCTCGACATTCCCGACACGCTCAAAGAACAACTCAAGCAAATCACCCCGTCCAACTACACGGGCATCTAATAACCAAGCTCCCCCTACCTCAGGGGGAGCACCATTTAAAACCCAATCACACACATGCACGACCTCCTATCCATCCTTCGCCGCTTCATCCCGCCCTATAAAATGCGGGTAGCCAAAAGTATACTCTACAACTTCCTCCACGCCATCTTCGGCAGCCTCTCCATTGCCATGCTCATCCCCATCCTTGGCATCATCTTCAGCAGCCAGCAGGATGTCACGGAGAAAGTGCCCTTCGCCCTGGACACCGACACCATCAAACAGCTCTTCAACTACTACGTCACCCAAATCAAATACGAATACGGTGCCTCCGCCACCCTCATCCTCATCGGCGGCGTCGCCATCGTCGCCACAGCCCTCAAAACCGGCTTCGCCTATCTCGGTTCCTACGAACTCATCTTCATACGCAACGGCGTCGTGCGCGACATCCGCCGCAAAATCTACCTCAAAATCCTCTCCCTTCCCCTTCCCTTCTTCTCCGAAGAACGCAAAGGAGACATCATTGCCCGCATGACCGGCGACGTCCAGGAAGTCGAAGCCTCCGTCATGAGCTCCCTCGACATGTTCTTCCAAAACCCCATCCTCATCCTCGTTTACCTCACCATGATGCTCCTCATGAGCTGGCAGCTCACCCTTTTCGTCTTCCTCCTCCTCCCCATCATGGGATGGCTCATCGGCCGTGTAGGCAAAAACCTCAAGCGCCGCTCCTATGAAGGGCAGACCAAAATGGGCGAAATCCTCGCCCTCATGGAAGAAACCCTCTCCGGGCTCCGCGTCATCAAAGCCTTCAACGCCGAATCCAAAATGGAACACCGCTTCTCCGACGAAAACGAAGCCTACCGCCGCATCCAAAACCGCCTCATGCGCCGCCGTTCACTCGCCCACCCCATGAGCGAATTCCTCGGCACCATCGTCATCGTCATCATCCTCTGGTTCGGAGGCTCCCTCGTCCTCGGCGAAAGCGCCTCCCTCAGCCCCGAAGTATTCATCTCCTACATCGCCCTTTTCTACTGCATCATCAACCCTGCAAAAAACCTCACAAACGCCTACTACAGCATCCAGAAAGGGCTTGCCGCCATGGAACGCATCGACGTCATCCTCGCCGCAGAATCCTCCATCCAAGAACCCGCGCATCCCCAACCCATTGCCAACTTCAACAGCCAAATCGAATACCGCCACGTTTCTTTCTCCTATAACGGCACCAAACAAGTCCTTCGCGACATCAACCTCACCATCCCCAAAGGCAAAACCATCGCCCTCGTCGGGCAATCCGGGTCAGGGAAAAGCACCCTCGTCGACCTCCTTCCCCGCTTCTATGATGTCACCGAAGGCGCCATCCTCATCGACGGCACCGACATCCGCCGCCTCTCCTTCTACAACCTCCGTGAACTCATGGGCAACGTAAACCAAGACCCCATCCTCTTCAACGACACCATATACAATAACATCGCTTTCGGCGTCGAGCATGCCACCCCCGAACAGGTGGAACAGGCAGCGCGTATCGCCAACGCCCATGACTTCATCCTCCAGACCGAACACGGCTACCAGACCGTCATCGGCGACCGCGGCGGCAAGCTCAGCGGCGGACAACGCCAACGCCTCAGCATCGCACGTGCCGTCCTCAAGAATCCTCCCATCATGATTCTCGACGAAGCCACCTCCGCCCTTGACACCGAATCCGAAAAACTCGTCCAGGAAGCGCTCGACAACCTCATGCGCAACCGCACCTCCATCGTCATCGCCCACCGCCTCTCCACCATCAAAAACGCCGACCTTATCTGCGTATTCCACGACGGGCAAATCGTCGAGCGGGGCACCCACAATGAGCTCCTCCGCCAAAACGGCATCTACACCAAATTATATAACATGCAAAACTTCTAATACACACGCCATGGAAGCAAAAGACATTTTAGGGCAACACATCCCCACCCCCGAACACTACAACCCCGATGTCCTCGTTGCCGTCCCACGCAGCGAAAACCGCCAAAAATGCGGCATCCGCCCCCAACTCTTCTCCGGGCTGGACATCTGGCACGCCTACGAAGCGAGCTTCCTGCTCGACAACGGCATGCCCTTCTCCGGCATCCTCAAACTCGCCGTCCCCTCCACCAGCGAAAACATCGTGGAAAGCAAATCCCTCAAACTCTACCTTGCCTCCTTCAACATGGAGCGCATGGGCAGCACCGTCGAGAGCGCTGCCCGCCGCCTCGAAACCACCGTCATGAAAGACCTCCTCGGCAAAGCGGGCGTTCCCGCCACCTGCCGCCTCCACCCCCTCGAACCCGCCACCCGTGACGTATCTGATTTCATCCCCTACCTTCCTCTCGAAGACCTGCTCGACATCGGACGCCTGTCCGCCGGCACCTACGAAGAATGCCCCTCCCTCCTCGAAGAAGACATCCTCCCCGCCGCCGGCGAAATAAAAGTCTGCAGCCGCCTCCTTCGCAGCAACTGCAAAATCACCCACCAGCCCGACTGGGGCACCGTCTACATCCGCCTCTCCGCCCGGAGGCTCCCCGCCTACAAATCCCTGCTGCGCTACATCGTCTCCTTCCGCAACGAATACCACTTCCACGAAGAAATCTGCGAAATCATCTACCAACGCCTCCACGACCTCTTCTCACCCGACAAACTCATGGTCGCCTGCGTATACACCCGCCGCGGCGGCATCAACATCTGCCCCGTCCGCGCCAATGCCCCCGAACTCCTTCCCCCCTTCCTCTGCGACCTCCACGCCATCACCGACCGCAGTTTCCGCTGATCCAAATTCCTAATTATAATAAATTTACACTATTCCATGACACAGATGGAGGAAAGCAAGCACTGTATCTCCTCCTACCGGCTATAATCCTATTATTAATTCTACAGTCCCAAAGGACAAATATCTCTCCTACTGCCGAGTAATGATAAATTTTCGCAAGTAAGCTTCGTGGGAGTCGCTGCTCTTGTTTAGCAAGCGGATGTATTTGGCATTGGCACCTTGCGCATCGGCTTTCAGGACGGTTTTCGATACGGTGAAAGGTATTTCCTGCCACTGGTTGCCATCGGAGGATACCTCAAGGCGCAACCAGTCTGCCACCCCTTCTACGCCCAAATCCGCTTCGATTTTCTGCAAAGCAACGTTCCGCTCCAATTCCATGCCCGCATATTGTCCCGCTTCCCAGCGAACCACTTCAAGCACGGGCGAAAGGTAAATCTGGTTTGCCCGCACGCGAACGGCGGAATTTGTGCATTGGGGAAGCGAACTGTAAGATTTGTGCGGCGAAGTATAGACACGGCTATCCAAACGAGCACCCGTTTCCTGGTTGAAACGAGCGACAGAAAGGGCGAAAAGGCTGTCTGCCAAGGGCTGCATTACAAGGGAAGCCGTCTTCATACCCGGCTGACCTGAATTTTGATTATAGGTCTGGTTAAGAAGGTAACTTTGTTTTTGCAATGCCTGCAGGTGGCGGTATTTCCGCATGAAGAGCGCTTCGTCCTTTTCTTTCAGGGCTTTCGCCATCTCCAATGCCGCCATGCCCGACTTGCCGACGATGCTGAATTGGTAGAGCCAAGGGGTGATTTCAGCCACAAGCAGGCTGTCTTCTTCGTTCATTGCCAAACGGTCTGCCGCCTCCACCATTTTGGCATATTCATCGTACAATGCCTCATAGTCTGCCCGAGCATATTCCCCATTACGGCAATCTGCCCAAAAACGCTCAGCCACAGGCTGTATTTCCACCGATTCCTCGCGGCGGTAACCGTGACCGTTAGCCCCCAAATCAGAATTGTGGTCGGCAAATACCTGCAACGCATCGGCATCTCCGGGCAGAAGGGTGCAGACAGCCCGTTTCCATGATGCCACACTGTTGAACTGCTGCGGGTTCCATGCGTAATCGGCAATGCTGTAGATGGCTATTTTGGATGCCTCGGGATGCTCCATCGGATTGGTCGTGAAACCGGCAATCCGTGTGCCGGCAGCCGTCTCCAAACCGTAAATGCGTCCCAAGAGCAAATGGTCTCGCACATAATCCGTCACGGGGAAGTTCCACCAAATATAGGCTTGGCGATTGATGCGGGCATTTACCCACTCGACCCCCTCAACGGTAATGTCGGATACAACGGAATTTCCTGTCCACATGATTTGGATGGAAGGGTTCAACTCCTCCCCCAATACCGACAGATAATCCGGCAAATGACGCTCCCAAGCCCGATTGTAAATTGTGGGACACATGATGAGGGGCGTCACGTCACCTTTGGCTTTAACGAAGTGTTCGTCCACATAGTTCAGCAAGTCAGCTTGCTTGGAAGGATCAGTTCCCTCGCCGGAAATATCGTCAAAAAAGACGGCAAAAGAGCGGACGCCCAAGCGATACATTTTCTCGAATTTGGCAAGCAACAAGTCGCGGTCAAGGGTGTTCCACTTAATGTCCTGACCGGGATGAATTGCCCACACGAAATCCACGGCATTCTCTTTTGCTTTGGTTGCCAATTCCGCAATTTGCCGGGCTTCTTGCTCCGGATAAGGCTCACGCCAATGGGGAGTGCGGTGGTAAGGGTCGTCCTTGGGACCATATATATAAGTGTTCATCTTGTTTTGCCCGTAGAATTCCAATTGACGGAGACGGGCTTCGTGGCTCCAAGGGGTGCCATAGAAACCTTCCACTACGCCACGGAAACGCACAGCCGGATAGTCATGGATTTCCACGTAAGGCAATTGCCCGTCTTGCAGCAATTGCGCAAGGGTCTGCACGGCATAAAACGTGCCCCGTTCATCGGCACCTGCCAGCACGACGGTACCCTCCTCGACCAGCAAATAGTAGCCCTCCGGCTGCTGGGGAATGGCTTTGGCATATTTCCGGACAGCTTTATCGCCTTTCTCGCCGATGTAAATGTCAATTTTACCACCGTTGCCTGTGCTTTTCCCACACAAGGCTTTCAGCCGCTCAACGGCATAGGGACTGGCAGCCTCACTGCCCACAATTTGAATATCGGAGGAAAAGTTTAACTTGCCTTCCTTGACTTGCATTTCTTGCGGCACAGGACTGACCGACACCGCCTGCGCCCTCGCCCAATGTCCGCACATCAAGCACAGCGCCATACAGATGATTCTTATTCTCATAACCTTCTCAATTTATATATTAGTGTATTTTCTCACGTATCAATTCGACCATGGCAGGATTGCCCGCAATAATCGAAACACCGCGGTTCTCACGGAAAGATACCACGATGCCCCCCGCCTCCTCAACTATCAACGCACCGGCACACATATCCCACAGGTTGAGGTTCAGCTCCCAATAGCCGTCAAGCCAACCGGCAGCCGTGCAACACAAGTCATAGGCTGCCGTGCCCATACGGCGAATGCCCCTGAGATGCGGCAGGATAGACACGAGATTGGGGATGTTGTTGTCCGGATTGATGCCCTTGTCGTAAGGGAAGCCCGTCCCCAAAACTGCATGCGCCAAATCCGTTTTCGCGGAAACCCGTATCGGCTCGCCATTCAAGAAAGCCCCTCCCCCCTTTACAGCCGTATAAAGTTCCTCCAAACGAGGAGCGTAAACCACGCCCAAAACAGTCTCGCCGTCCTGTTGCAAACCAATGGAAACCGTGAAAATGGGCAGCCCTTGACTAAAATTGTTTGTCCCGTCCAAAGGGTCTATCACCCAACGCCAGCCGGAATGCCCGGCATGTGCCCCCGTCTCTTCGCCCAAAACGGAATGGTCGGGGAAATGCCCCTGAATTGCAGCCAGCAAAAAGGCTTCGCCCTCTTTATCTGCCCGGGTCACAACGTCGTAAACCGTTGATTTGGTTTGAATGTCCAAATCGTTTTTCCGGAAATGGGAAAGATGTATCTCCCCCACCTGCTTTGCCCAACCGACAGCTAACTCCAGCGTTTTGTTTAAATCCAATTCCTTCGTCATTGTTCAAAATGTATTATTCTATTCTTTTCATACTCTTTCTCCTCTAAAGGGATTGCCACTCGGGCGAGTGGGACATACCCACCAAGGCGAGTGGTGCGGGCGTACCAAGCACCGTGGTGCGTTCCCACCATGCACCGTGGTACGGGCGCACCACGAAGCATGGTAGCCCCGCACCTTATGCACCAATGGGAACATCCTGCCATTTGCCGCCGTGCAACTCGCGGACAGTGCGGAAACCCATTGCCTTCAACCCTTCCAAAGCTTCGCGCCGACCGGCATTAATCAGGGAAGGCAGATGGCTGTCGGAATTGACCACTACGGGGATACCCCGCTCGGCAATGCCTTTCCAGCAGCTTTTATCCGGGAAGAAGCGTTGCCGCTTCAACCAAGCCTTTGTATTGATTTCCAACATCAATCCTTTCTCTGCCACCAAATCGAAAAAGTCATTGCGCAATTGGGCATACCATGCTTCCCCGGTCACTCCGGGCACGCAGCACTCAGCGTTGTAGGCAATTTTATCGGCATGCCCGACAAAATCGAAGCCTCCAAGTTCCACCATCTCCATGGATGCCTGAAAATACGCCCCTACCATGCGCCGCAAATCGCCTTTGAAATATTGAGCCAGCAAGGCATGGAAATGCTCAGAGCTGGTGTCTGTGTCAATCAACCTCCCTTCGTCTGTATAAATCAGATGCACGGAACCAATCCGATAGTCCAAAGGCAATGACTGGAAATAGGCATTTGCCGGATGGCTGTCCTTATCCAGATAATCAATTTCCATACCGGCATACAACTCAATGCGGTCGTCGTAGAGCGCACGCAAGCGGGCAATCTCCTGCAGGTATTCCGGCACCCGCTCTTTGACCATCGTGTAATGCGAAGGGAAAGGCAACGGGGCATGCGAAGACACCCCGTATGCGCTGAAACCTTCGGCAACAGCCTCCTTCACAAAGGCTTCCATCGGCGCTTTGCCATCGCAAAAGTCGCAATGGCTATGATAGTTCGTCTGATTCATCCGCCGTTACATTCTATCGGGAATCTCGATTCCCAGCATGCCCATTGCATTCTTAATCGCTTCGCCACACTCTTTTGCCAAAAGCAAACGGAAATTCCGTACAGCTTTGTCCTCTTCCTTCAAAATCGAAAAGTCGTGATAGAACTGGTTGAACTCTTTCGCCAAATCGTATGAATAGTTGGCAAGCAAAGCAGGGCTGTACGTCGCGCCCGCCTCCCGCACCACCTCCGGCAGTTTGGCAAGCAACTTGATGATATACTGCTCCTTGTCAGAGAGGGAGATGTGCAAGTCCGCAGCCACAGGCTCCTCTGACGCTTTCCGCAACACAGATTGGATACGAGCGTAAGTGTATTGAATGAAAGGACCTGTATTGCCGTTGAAATCTATCGACTCCTTGGGATTGAAAAGCATCGTCTTTTTCGGGTCGACTTTCAGGATGAAATACTTCAAAGCGCCGAGTGCGACTTTGCGGTAATTGTCTTCTGCCTCTTCCTCTGTATAGCCTTCCAATTTTCCCAATTCACGCGAAACCTCACGTGCGGTGTCAATCATCGACTGCATGAGATCGTCGGCATCCACCACGGTTCCCTCCCGCGATTTCATCTTTCCTTCGGGCAACTCTACCATGCCATAAGAAAGATGCTTGATTTTCTTCGCCCATGGGAAACCCAATTTCTCACACACCAAAGAGAGCACTTGGAAATGGTAGTTCTGCTCGTTACCCACCACATAAATCATCTCGTCCATGTCAAACTCATTGAAACGCTCATACGCTGTCCCGATGTCCTGAGTCATGTAAACGGATGTCCCGTCGTCGCGCAACAACAATTTGTGGTCTAAACCATCACCCGTCAAATCAGCCCATACACTACCGCTCTCCTTGCGATAAAGCACACCGTCCGCCAAGCCTTTCAACACAATGTCGCGCCCCTTCTTGTAAGTCTGCGACTCGAAATACACTTTATCAAAATGGATGCCCATCAATTTATAAGTTTCGTCGAAACCTTTCAACACCCAATCGTTCATCGTCCGCCACAAAGCCACCGTTTCCTCGTCGCCGGCTTCCCATTTCCGAAGCATTTCCTGTGCTTCCAACAGGATGGGCGCCTGTTTTTTTGCTTCCTCTTCCTCCATTCCCTTCTCCTCCATCAATTGCTTGACTTCCTTCTTGTACTCTTGGTCGAAACGGACATAATAGTCGCCAACGAAATGGTCACCCTTCATCCCCGTAGATTCCGGCGTCGCGCCATTGGCAAACTTCTTCCAGGCAATCATGCTCTTGCATATATGAATGCCCCGGTCATTGACCAAATTCACCATAATCACCTGGTGCCCGTTGGCTTTCTGAATTTCAGAAACCGACCAGCCCAAAAGGTTGTTCCGGATGTGCCCCAAATGAAGCGGCTTGTTCGTATTCGGAGAGGAATACTCTATCATATAAGTATGCCCGCTTTTTTCATGTGCATAACCATATTTCGGGTCTAAAGCAATTTCGTTCAGCACCTCCAGCCAATAAGTGGCGGAAATTTCAATATTCAAAAATCCCTTTACCACGTTATAATCCTTGATTTCAGCAATGTGCTGCTTCAAATAATTCCCAATCTCCTTGCCTGTCTCCTCAGGAGATTTCTTTGAAAAACGGGTAAACGGGAACACCACTACCGTCAAATCCCCTGCAAACTCCTTGCGTGTAGGTTGCAACTGTACATGCAAATTGCCCGCTTCTGCCCCATAGCACTCAGTTACTGCCTCGATAACTTTTGTCGTCAATAAACTTTCAATGTTCATTTCTCTATTCTCTATTATTTATGTCGATGACTTCTGTTCATTGTCTGCAAAAGTACAATTATTTAATAAGAATAAAGCGCATATTTCCGAATAACACGCATAGTTCCCATTATTTTTTATAATTTCGCACAACCTTTTAGGTCAAATGTCTTACTAAAAACAGAAATGAAATGGAAAACTTATCAAATTTACCGCTTGATGTCGTCATCAACAAACTCATTGACTTAGTTGTATCCTTCGGAGGACGGCTTTTGGTTGCCATCATCGTCTTCTTTATCGGACGCTGGCTCATCAAACGCATCATCAACCTCATTGTAAAAGGCATGCAACGACGGAAAGTCGAAGCCTCGCTCTTTTCGTTTACGCGCAGCATGGTGAAAATCACCCTCTACTTTCTCTTTGTCATCATCATCATTGGCATCCTCGGCATTGAAACGAGTTCCTTCATCGCCCTGTTTGCATCCGCAGGTATCGCCATCGGCGCTGCCTTGAGCGGCACTTTGCAGAACTTTGCCGGCGGAGTCATGATTTTGCTTTTCAAACCATTCAAAGTGGGCGACTACATCGAAGC
>CALUKF010000024.1 GCA_944321145.1 uncultured Odoribacter sp.
TTAGGGCGAAAATAGTTGCCAGAATGTTTGCGGTCATCAGGAAAAACCAATTTTATCTCCCTATTTTAACACAAAATATTTGATGAAATCATAGTAATACCTTAGGGGGAGCACCCCGAAGGGGGGAGGGAGTATGATTAAAAGGCAATTTGACACAGCCTCCTTTTATGCCTGCCCTCTCCTTATTCCTCCGCAACGACCTCCCCAGCACTGCTATATGCACAGAATTCCGGAGCATACATGCACTGCAGCGTGGCATTCCCGTCCCGGTATGTCCCGCTTTGGTTCACGCGCACGGCGTATTCGAAAACATACGTTCCGCGCGGCAGGAAGTCAAAGAACAGGTTCGTGGCGGCATCTTTCGTCTCTTGGTAATAGATGCGCCCGTCCTGCCAGCGGCATCCGGAAAGCTGTTCCACCGGTTCGAAGCAGGCGGCGCGGAGGTCTTGCAGGTGCAGGAATTCCATGTCCCGTTCCAGCGTGACCGTCAGCCGTACAACCACTTTGTCTCCCAATTTCACGCTCCCTGCCAAGGGCCGGAGCACCGTTTTGCCTTCTGCGTCCAAGTCCTCCACATAAAGCGTTTTATTGACAGTCAGTTCCGTGCCATAGGCTTCAATCTCCTCCAGCGGCACGAGGCTCTGCAGGTAAAGCCCGCCCCACGACGGGCTGTCCTCCTGTTTCGTGATTTCCACCTCTAACAGGTCAGGATGGATTTCTTCAGCCCCGTAGGAAGCCCGCACTATGCCAAACAGGTCTTGCATGCCCGAAGGCTCCAGCGTTTGCCGTCCGATGCGCACTTCCGGCTCTTCGCGCTGCTCCAGGCTGCTGTTGCCTTCCAACAACAGGGCATGGATGGCGTCCACCGTCGAAGGCACGCTCTCCCACATTTGCGTGCGTTTTTGTTGCAACAGCCACTGCCGCATGGCGTTCGTCTCTTCGTTTTCGCCTTCCACAAGGCGGAAGGCTTCGAGGATGGCTGCTTGTACCTGCACTGCCGTGTTGAGGAACCACCTGTTGCGGTTCTCTGCCCAGTACATGCCGTCCTCCGGCGTTACCGTGGCATATTGGCGGACGGACTCGATGATTTTCGCTGCCTCTTTCGTCTGCCCGTAGTGGTACATTGCCACGGCGAGCAGGGCTTTCTCGTAAGGCGTCTTCCTGCCCCATTGTTTTTCTGCCAACGCCATCAGGTTTTTATGTGCCTCCAAGGCATCCCCGAGCGGAATGTCGCGGTACAGGCTGCGCACGTAGAGGTAAATGATGTCGTCATACGTCAGTTCCTTGTGTTTCCGCTCTAAGTCTTTCGCCACGTCCTGGTCTAAATAGCGCACGCCCTTCATCTGCATTTCTTTTACCTTGCCTTGCGGGTCTTCCTGTCCGGCAAGGGCGGCGCGTTGCAGGATGGCGAGCACATTTCCTGTCATAAACCGGCTGGGGAACATGCCTTTAAACCATCCCCATCCGCCTTCCTCCGTCTGCAATTCGGCGAGTTTGTCCATTGCCTGCCGTTGCAGGTACGTCCGTCGGTTCTCGTCAAAAAGCTCTGCCAGGCGCCGGATGCGGTCGGTCTCAGATTGCGCTTCGCCCACCCACGGCGAGGCTTCCAGGAGCACGGACTTCAATTCCGCATCCTCTGCCAGCGGCGATGCCTGTCCCTTGTCCGGTTGTGCCTGCCATTGGCGCAGGGCTTCCGCGACGCGCGGGTTGCTGCGGGCAATTTCGGCAGCGATGGCATTGGCATAATAAGCGGCGGCAATCTCCGTGGCGTTCTCGCGTCTTGGCTCCGTGAGATTCGGCAATGCCTGCACGGCATACCATACCGGGTTGGCAGCCAGTTCAAACGTCAGGCGGTAAGGCTGCCCCTTTTTGCCCTGTTCCTTGAGCGAGAACGTATGGGTGCCTGCCTTGTGGAGCGTGATGGGCAGTGTCGTGTTCACCATGATTTCGTTGGCAAGCACCGGCAGGTAATGCTGTTCCCCGTCGCTGAAATTGCCGCTCTGTGCCGTCATGCGGCAGGCAAGCACGTCGAACTCCTCCGGCACTTCCACTGCGAAACTGACCGTCGCGCTGCCTTGAGCCTCTGTGCGGAAGTCCGCTTCCTGCGTGTAGACGGTCTCCCCGCTCTCCGGCACGAACAGTTCCAGCACG
Organism: uncultured Odoribacter sp.; assembly: GCA_944321145.1. Lineage (GTDB taxonomy): Bacteria > Bacteroidota > Bacteroidia > Bacteroidales > Marinifilaceae > Odoribacter. Next base: position 2,152 of record CALUKF010000024.1, read on the forward strand.
GCTTTCCCTGCCTGCAACGAATCGCTCAAGTTGCTCACCGTGACCTTGATTTCGGCATCATCCCCTTTCCTCAGGAACCGTGGCAGGTTCGGGCGCACCATCAGCGGTTTCGACGTTGTGACATACGCCTCCTTCTGCCCGTACGCCATCTCCTTCGTTGTTGCCAGCACGACAAACCGCCACCGCGTCATCGCGTCCGGCACCGTAAACGAGAACGCCGCACATCCCGCGCTGTCCGTCACCAACTGTGGATAGAAAAACGCCGTCTCATTGAAATTTGTCCGCAACGGCACCTCCATTGGCGATGCCGGAACTGTAGCCGCCCTGCTTTGAATTGTGCGTTTATCTGCGGAACCGGTTACATAATCCCCGAAACTATCCGCATCGTATTCAGGAGAAGCCATAAGTCCTCTCCCGTTGTATTTGATACCCCCTAGCATGAAGTTTGCTAATGTCCTATTGTAACGGTTCAAGAAATCGAATTGGTATAGCGGAATAGAAATGGGTTGAAATGCTTCTTTTGCTTGAAATATCAAGTAATGGAAGTCATCTTTTTTCATTGTGATGGAAAAATTGTTGTAAAAATAAATCCGTGCATAGCCAGGTTCCAATCGGAAGGAATAAGATCGAATTTTATCCAAGGAAGCATCGTACATCATTGCCAATACTTCCGCTTGTACGGTTTTCCCTCCCGAGGTGAGGCGCACTTCCCAATTCTCTTTGCTGCCCGGCAATAAATGGTCGCGGAACGTTTTCAGTTCGATGTCTAATTTCGGCAATTCGCGTTTCTGTTCTACCTGAATATTTTCCGTGTGGTACACCTTGTTTTTCAAATAAGAAACCTGTACCCAAATGCGGTCGTCATAACTTTTAAGGAAAGGTTCTTGGATGCGGATAACTCCATCTGTCACAGTGTAACTCTTCCGATATACGATTTTTTCCGGGCGGATAAACTTCACTTCCACGTGGGTATCCTCCAACGAAGTGCCGACCAAAATATCCATTTTTTCTCCAATAGCGCAACAGGTCTTCCGCTCAATCAGCCACCAGTCTGTCGGATAAGGCGGGCGTTTGTCCTCTGGCGAATAGAGGAAGAAAATCTTTTCGGCTTTTCTGTCTTCGCATTCGGCAGTGAACAGGTAAATGCCGGAGGCTTCATTTTGCAGGTCAAGTTCTACACCGCCCTTTCCCTTGAGAGCCAGTTGCCCGCTGAGCACTGTTTTCTCAAGGGTGGTATCAATGCGCCCGTTCACTTCCTTGGGGGCGACCACTTTGGCAATCGCGTAGCGCACTTCGCGTTCCACCTTTTTTCCATAGTTCTCCAATGAAATCTCAAATGTGTTTTTTTGTGTCTTGTCCACCCGTTCCGGGAAATTCAGTTCTGGGATTGCCTGACCGGAATAGACTGAAAGATACAGATTGCCCTCTTGCGTTTCGCCTTTGCTGTCGGTGGCTGTCGCAGTGATGTCGTAAATGTCTTGATAGCGGGGAGCTTCCAATGGAGCTGCGGAAAAGACGATTTCAAAATTTCCGGCAGCGTCAGTTGTCAGCGTATCGTATATGGATTTTAACGTGGAATTGTGATATATCCCGCTAATTGTATAGGAGACTTTTGTGTCAGCAACAGCAACTCCAGAGAAACTTTTCACGTTCCCTTGGATACGCACGGTGTCGCCGCCGTACACCGGTGCGTCCGGCGCTTGCAGCGTAATCTCAAATTCCGGGCGTTTGTATTCTGCGACTGTGATGTATTCGCTATTGTTCCCGAAAGTCAGGCGGAAACTGCCGTTGAGCGTGGTCGTGGGAATCACGAAGGAACCGCTGACCGTGCCATAACGATTGGTGCGCACCTCCTGGCTGGCAAGCTCTTGCCCGTTGGCATCATAGAACGTAACCTTGCCTTTCAATCCCGTCCGCGCGCAAAGCGTGTCCTTGGCACTCATCCAGCAATAGCCCTTGTAATAAACCGTTTGCCCCGGTCGGTAGATTTTCCGGTCGGTAAAAAGGGCGTAATGTTCCTCGCGTACATTCCAGTTGTTTTGAGATGAATAGTAAAGGTACTCAATATTGCCCGATGGATTTTCAGCATTGACCACTTGGTAATGCAGGTCTTTGTATTTCCTTTTCGGACAAATGACATAACCTTCTGAGTTGGTTTTCAGCGAATCCACCAATTCCCCCTTGCGGGTGTAAAGCAGCACTTTGGCTTGGCTGACCGGCTTTCCGCTATTCCAATCATAGACATGGATTTCGATATTGTCAGCCAGCTTGTGAACGATAGGGCAGAGCTGGGTAGAAAGCAGAAGGGCATGGCACTTCTTTTCCATTTTGGGTGAGGAAGTTTCAATGACATAGCATCCTGCAGGCAGACCCGCCAATTCCAATAGGGTATCTTGAAAGACTACGTCTTCCGGAAGTTCAAAATTATACGTTTTGACTAATTCACCGGGAATCTCCTTCCATTCTCTTCGGGAATTCAAAACGAAATAGCGGTCGGGCAGACGATAAATATTTACTTGAAGTTGCCTTATATTTTGGTGGTTTGTCTCTATTTGGAAAGGTTCGCCGGGGTAAATGTTTCGTGGCGTTTCCATGCGCAAATCCGGCATTTCAATTTGTTGTTGAATGCTTTTCAATAAAGAAATTCGCTCGTATTCAGTGTATTCCCGGATTCCCTCCCGGCAAATCTCGATGGCACGCTTCCGCAACGTTCGGGTCTCTTCAATGGGAAGGCGCGGATACCCTCGGGTTTTGGCATACAACCGTTGGGCTTGTTCCGCCATGATTTCCACCTCAATGGGCAGTCCTTTGTATTGTTGCCTCAAATGCTCCAAAGCCGTTTCATACCAAAGCCCGTCTTCTTCTGCGCGGCAAGCAATCAGTGCAAAATATAGCCTTTCTAAATCAACGGCTAATAATGCCTCAGGGGTTGCGTCTTGCAAATGGAATGCAATGAGCTCTCGGTAAATGTTCAGTTTGGTTTCATTTGTATGCAATGCCTCCTGTTGCGGTTGGGCGGCAAAAGTTTGGGCATTTGAAAATGCAGATGCATTTAACGTATCTTCTTTCGCATATACCTCCGGCAGCAAGTCAATCGCCCGGTGGCACAGGAAATCGTACAGCGTCGGGCGCAGCCGCCGCGAATCCTTGCCCGTTATCATTGCCTTCTCGTAGCGGTCGGCGGGCGTGCCTTGCAGCGTTTCTTTTTCCGCGATAGACGCTAACAAATGCTCCCGTATTTTGTCTGTGAACATGCCGGAAGTCCACGTGTTGATGTCCTGCAAATCCTTGCCCTCGACTTCCGTGCGGGATGATATTTTGTATATGTTGGCGTCATAATATTCCTTGTACAATTCCCCCGCGTAGGAATGCAGCATGCTCCGGGCAGCTGCGTCCTTTTCCTTCCGGATAAATTCCTCCAGTTCGTTGAGTTGTTGCGGGTAAAGCCCTGCATCCTTTTTCAGCAGGAACGTGTTCCGCAGGATAAGGGCTTGCAGCCATTGTCCTTTGTCTTTCTGTTTTTCCGCCACGCGGAACAGGCTGTCCGCTGTTTCGATGGCGGTTTGCGGATACTTGTGGTAATACTCGATGAGCGAGTCCACGCTGTTTGTCTGTGCTTTTGCCATGTTTCCAAATATGAGAATGAGTCCGATGATAATGCCATATTGTTTCATGTCTTCCTGTCTTTTTGATTCGATAGGCTAAAGGTAGGCAAATTTTTTCATACATCGTCCCCGTGCCGTCCGATAAATTTTTCAGCTCCTTTTTCCCGCCTTGGATGGGGATTGATTTGTTAAATGCAAATCTAAAAACTGTTGCATTTTTATTTCCCGGATGTCCGGAAACTATCCAAAACAGGTGCAAAACGGGGTCAGAACCTATATTTAAGTTACAGTTGAGTTAGAGTTACGTTACACTTCATTTAGAGATAAACCTATTCTCAACCTATTATAAACCTATTATCATACTATTCCAATATAATAAGAATAGGTTTGCAATGGGTTTATGTAAATTTGACGTGTAAATAAAGTGTAATTTATGTGTAAGTGAAATGTAAAGGAAATACGGTTTCTCACGTTGTCTTGCACGGGTGCTTTTCAGCTGTTGTTTTGCCGTTTTGCAGGATTTTTGTTCGGTTGGCGGGGCTTTGGCGGGGAAGGCGGGGTAGAGGCATGAAAAAAGGGAGGCAGCATTGAGCTGCCTCCCGCCTCAGAAAAATCGCCAATTTTATTATGCCTGAGGATTCGTTTCAAAGTCGCCGTAGCGCAGGAAATCGGTTGCGGCGTCAATGTCTTTGTACATGACGCGGTCGATGCTGTTGAAAGGCACTACGCTGCGGAACTCTTTCAAGAAGTTTTCCAAGTAGGGGGATGTCTTTGCCGGACGCTGCAAGTCGATGGCTTGGGCGGCGTTCATCAGCTCGATGGCGAGGATGCGCTCGACATTCTCCATGACCTGCACGGCTTTGACGGCAGCGTTGCCGCCCATGCTCACGTGGTCTTCCTGCTCGTTAGACGAAGGAATGGAGTCGACGGAACAAGGGGTGCAGAGTTGTTTGTTCTTGCTGACGATGGCGGCAGCGGCGTATTGCGGTATCATGAAACCGGAATTCAAGCCGGGATTTGCCACCAGGAATTCCGGGATGTTGCCCCGGTCGCCGGAAATCAGGCGGTAGGTGCGCCGCTCGGAGATGCTGCCCAGTTCGGCAACGGCTATGCTCAGGAAGTCGAGCACGAGCGCGAGCGGTTCGCCGTGGAAGTTGCCTCCGGAGATAATGAGGTCGTCCTCGGAGAAGATGGTGGGGTTGTCGGTCACGGAATTGATTTCACGCTGCACGACGGATGCCACATACATGATGGTGTCCTTGCAGGCGCCGTGTACTTGCGGCATGCAGCGGAAGGAGTAAGGGTCTTGCACGCGGGTCTTTTCGCGCTGCTGGAATTCGGAGCCTTCGAGCAGGGTGCGGATGTTGCGTGCTGTCTCGATTTGTCCCGGATGGGGGCGTGCTTCCTGGATTTGCGGCAGGAAGGGGTCGATGCGTCCGTCGTAGGCGTCGAGGGAGATGGCACCGATGATGTCGGCGTATTTGGCAATCTTGAAGGCTTTCAGCAGGGCATAGACGGCGTGGGAGCTCATGAATTGCGTGCCGTTGAGCAGCGCGAGCCCTTCTTTTGCGCCGAGGCGGATGGGTTCCCAGCCGAATTTTGCGTTGATTTCTTCTGCGGGGTGGATTTCGCCTTCGTACCATACTTCGCCTTTCCCGATGAGGGGCAGGAAGAGGTTGGCAAGGGGCGCGAGGTCGCCGGATGCGCCGAGAGAGCCGAGTTCGCGGACTACGGGCAGGACGTCGTGGTTGAACATGTCGATGATGCGTTCAACGGTTGCCAGCTGCACGCCGGATTTGCCGAGGGAAAGCGCATGGGCTTTCAGGAGCAGCATGAGGCGGATGATGTCCTGCTGGATGGGATTGCCGACGCTGCAGGCATGCGACATGACCAGGTTGGCTTGCAGCTGGCTGAGGTCGTCGTGGGAAATGGATATTTTGCACAGGGAACCGAAACCAGTCGTGATGCCGTAGAGGGGCTTTTCGGAGGTCTCGATTTTGTGGTCTAAATAGGCTTTGCAGTCGTTGATGAGCTGCTTGCTCTCGTCGGAGAGGGCGAGGGTGTAATGTTTATTTAAGATGGCGTCGATGGTTTCAAATGTGAGCGGCGCCGGAGATATGTAATGTGTCATGTTGTTTAAATTTAAGTTGTTGATAAATATTGAAATGTATTGTCTTGGTGGGAGGTTTTCATACTCCTCCGTCAGCTTCGCTGCCACCTCCCCTATCTTAGGGGAGGAGCTTGAATGCCTGACATTTTAAACTCTCCCCCTAAGATAGGGGGAGTACCCCGAAGGGGGGAGGGAGTATGACGCGGGCATCTCCTTGCCCCGTCGCCTCTCACGGGCAACGGCTGTCGTAGCCGTGGCTTTTCAGCGGGCGGTGTTCTTTTTTGTAGATGTACATCGCCGGTTAGTTTTTCAAGATTTCAATCACTTGGGCAAGGGGCACATTTTGCTGTTCGCCGGTTGCCATATTTTTCAGGGAGATGACGCCTTCCTGCATCTCGCTTTCGCCTACGAGGGCGACGAAGGGGATGCCTTTTTTGTCGGCGTAACCCATTTGTTTTTTCATTTTAGCGGCTTCGGGATAAAGCTCGGTGTTGATGCCGGCAGCCCGGAGTTGTGCGACGAGGGGCAGGCAATAGCGTTCTTCTTTCGCCCCGAAGTTCACGAAAAGCACCCGGGTGGTGGTCGTGTTGTCCTTCGGGAAGAGGTCTAATTGCTGCATGACGTCGAAAATGCGGTCTGCACCGAATGAGATGCCTACGCCGGACATGTTTTTCAAACCGAATATGCCGGTGAGGTCGTCGTAGCGCCCGCCGCCGGTGATGCTGCCGATTTGTACGTCGAGCGCCTTCACTTCGAAGATGGCACCGGTGTAGTAGCTCAAGCCGCGTGCCAGGGTCAAGTCCAATTTGACTTCCGTGGCGACGGGCTGCACGTCCAGATAGCCGAACACGGTGGCAAGTTCCTCGATGCCTTTTTGCCCTACGGGGCTGTCGGCAAGGATAGTGCGGAGGCTTTCGAGTTTCTCGGCGTTGTTGCCCTGGAGGTTCAGGATGGGCTGGAGGCGGGCAATGGCTTCCTCGCTGATGCCTTTCTCGCGCAATTCGGCATTGACAGCGTCGCCGCCAATTTTGTCCATTTTGTCGATGGCAACGGTGATGTCTGTGAGTTTGTCGGGATAGCCGATGGTCTCGGCGATGCCTGCCAGGATTTTCCGGTTGTTGATGAGCAGCCGCACGCGGATGTTCAGGCGGCGGTAGACTTCATCAACCATTTGGATGAGTTCCGCTTCGTGCAGGAGGGAGTCGCTGCCCACGACGTCCACGTCACACTGGTAAAATTCGCGGTAGCGTCCTTTCTGCGGCCGGTCGGCGCGCCACACGGGTTGTATCTGGTAGCGTTTGAAGGGGAACGTGAGTTCGCTCTGGTGTTGCACGACAAACCGCGCGAAGGGCACGGTCAGGTCATAGCGCAAGCCTTTCTCCGCAATGCGGTTGGTCAGGCGGATGCTGTTGCGTTCCGCGAGTTCGTTGTCCGGGACGGAGGCGAGGAAGTCCCCGGAGTTCAGGATTTTGAACAGCAACTTGTCACCTTCCTCCCCGTATTTGCCCATGAGGGTGGAGAGGTTCTCCATGGCGGGGGTTTCGAGCGGCAGGTAGCCGTAGAGTTTGAACACGCTTTTGATGGTGTCGAATATGTAGTTGCGTTTCACCATGATGTCCGGTGAGTAATCCCTTGTGCCTTTGGGAATGGAAGGTATCTGTGCCATTTTCTTTGTGATTTTAATTTTCGTGTTTGCAAATATAGCAGATTCTCTTCGCTTTTGAGCTTTTTATGGCGATAAATTTGCACCGGGGACAACAAAAAAAGCATCCTTTTGCAGGATGCTTTTTAAAGTTGTTGAACGATAAAAGAGAAGCCCAGTCAAGGCTAATCGAATGTACGGATGTTACTTGGCGTAACTGATAGCCCGCGTTTCGCGGATAACGGTTACTTTCACCTGTCCGGGGTAGGTCATCTCGTCCTGTATGCGCTTGGCAATGTCGAAAGAGATACGTTCTGCCTCGGCATCGGAGATTTTCTCGCTCCCCACCACAACGCGCAGTTCGCGGCCTGCCTGGATGGCATAGGTCTTCACCACGCCGTTGTACGAAAGGGCAAGGTCTTCCATGTCTTTCAGGCGCTTGATGTAGGATTCCACAACCTCGCGGCGTGCGCCGGGGCGTGCGCCGGAAATGGCGTCGCAGGCTTGCACGATGGGGGCGATGAGGGAGGTCATCTCGATTTCCTCGTGGTGGGCACCAATGGCGTTGCAGATATCCGGTTTTTCTTTGTATTTCTCAGCCAGCTGCATGCCAAGGATAGCGTGCGGGAGTTCCGGCTCGTCGTCAGGCACTTTGCCGATGTCGTGCAAGAGGCCGGCACGTTTTGCTTTCTTGACGTTTAAGCCCAATTCCGCTGCCATGATGGCGCAGAGGTTCGCCGTCTCGCGAGCGTGTTGCAAAAGGTTTTGCCCGTAAGAAGAGCGGTATTTCATTTTTCCGATGAGGCGGATAAGTTCCGGATGCAGCCCGTGGATACCCAGGTCTATGGTCGTGCGCTTGCCGGTCTCGATGATTTCCTCCTCGATTTGTTTTTTCACTTTGTTGACAACCTCTTCGATGCGTGCGGGGTGGATACGTCCGTCCGTAACCAATTGGTGGAGCGACAGGCGTGCGATTTCCCGGCGGACGGGGTCAAAGCCTGAAAGCACAATGGCTTCCGGGGTGTCGTCCACGATGATTTCCACGCCGGTGGCAGCTTCCAGGGCGCGGATGTTGCGTCCTTCGCGCCCGATGATGCGCCCTTTGATTTCGTCGGAGTCGATGTGGAAAATGGAAACGGCGTTCTCGATGGCTGTTTCCGTGGCAACCCGCTGAATGGTTTTGATGACTACCTTCTTGGCTTCCATGTTGGCGGTCATCTTGGCTTCTTCCATGATTTCGTTGACGTAGGAGATGGCTTCTGCCTCGGCTTCTTCTTTGAGGGAGTTGATGAGTTTCTCTTTTGCCTGTTCGCCGGACATGCCGGAGATGGCTTCGAGTTGCTCGATTTGCTGTTTTTTCAACTTGTCGAGTTCGGCAGTTTTCTTTTCAAGCAGCTCTTTCTGTACGTCGATGTTGCCTTGTTGGCTCTGGATGTCTTTCGTTTTGCGCTGGATGTCTTCCAGTTTGCGCGAAATCTCGGTTTCCTGCTGTTTCAGTTTGTTTTCAGCTTGTTGTATTTTGCTGTTGCGGGCAGCGACTTGTTTCTCGTGCTCTGTTTTCATTTGCAGGAATTTCTCCTTTGCCTGCAACATTTTATCCTTTTTGAGCACTTCCGCTTCCGCTTCTGCTTCTTTGATGATGTTTTGCGCCCGGTGTTTCATAATCAGGCGGAGCATTGTCCATCCGATGCCTACACCCAATGCCAAGGCGACTACTGCTATTATGATTGTTGTGTACATATTTATTTGTTTAATATTGATTTATAATCACATTACCTATTCTCATAAAAAAATCCCGCACTATTTCTTTTTAATTAAACCCCTGTATGACACGGGTAGAGCTGCCATTTGATTCAGACTTCCACCGTCCCGAAGGAACCCCGAAGGGTTGAGGCCTGTCTTGTGCAAATAAAGCGTCCGCTCTAAATTTTTGAGTGTTGAGTTTTTCGCTTAAAGTCGAAATAATGCGGGAATACCTATATTCAAAGAACTCTTTACCATTACTCATTCCTTGACATATTCGTCAAGTTTTGAACTGATACCTTCTATCTCTTTGAGTTTTTCCTCCATCTGCAGCATCCTGCTCGTATTCAGCAGAGCGGTAAACGCCAAGAAATAAAAGGGCTCCGGCTCATTGCGCCCGGATTTATATTTTAGTACGCGTTCATTAATCTCTTTTGCCGCCTTCCGAACGACTTCCTCTTCCGCCGGCAGGATATTCACGTTCATCGGAATATCAGCTATCGTGAGATTGATGTTGCGTTTGTCTTCCATATCAATTATTCAAAAGAGCAATACATTTTTCTACTTCCCGCACCAGCCGGTTGATGCGCAATCTTGCTTCTTCGCTTTCTCCCCCGCTTGCAATTGCGTTCGCCGTTCTGGCAGTTTTTAATTTGTTATCTAACTCTTGCTTCTCCTGTTGCAGCGCCTGCACTTGGGCTTCCAGTTCTGCATTCCGTGCTTCCAAGCGCTTGTTCTGCTCCAGAGAGAGTATATATTGTTTTATCAGTTTTCCTACTTTATAGTCAAGCTCCTTAACAATAGTCTCATGTTTTGTTGCCATAACTCATTCTTTTCATGACAAAGGTAGGCATTATTTTTTAAATTGTCAAGAGTCTTGAATATATTTGTGGCAGAATTTGAATTATTTTTTGCAGCGATGAAAAACAGGAAGGTAAGATGGATATATTACGTTTTGGTTAAGTGTTTGTTAATAACACCTTTAATTGGGCACGGGCAGGAGTTGCTCCAACCCTTGCGGGGGAAGATGCTTTTGAGCGGAAATTTTGGGGAATTGCGGGCGACGCATTTCCATTCCGGTATCGACATCAAGACCGGAGGGCGCGAAGGATTGCCGGTGTTGTGTGTGGCGGACGGCGTGGCAGCGCGGGTGGCTGTCTCGCCGACGGGCTATGGGCATGCGCTGTATATTGAGCATGCTGACGGCACAACCACAGTCTACGGTCATCTTCAACGTTTTGAACCGCGCTTGGCGGCGTTGGTGAGGGAGATGCAGTATGTGCGCGAGAGTTTTAAAATAGACGAGGATATCCGTTCCTACAGCATAGCGTATAAGCGTGGGGATACCATTGCCTATAGTGGCAATAGCGGTTCTTCGGGCGGTCCCCACTTGCATTTTGAGGTGCGGAATACGGCGACGGAGCACACATATAACCCGTTGCGCTATTTTCGGATGGAGGATGGCATGCGTCCGGTGGTACGCAGCCTTTATTTGTATAGCGTGTCGAAGGCGGGGCAGGTGCGTTTGTTGCGCTCTTGTCCGGTAAAGCGTCTGGCGGCGGGAAGGTATGATGCCGGGCAGTACACCGTCCCTGCAGGCAACGTAGGTGTAGGGGTGTTTGCCACGGATTACATGGAGGGTTCGTGGAATAAGTTGGGCATTTACCGTCTGGCACTGGTGTCGGGGCAGGACACGCTGTATGCCTTCTCGGTGGATTCCTGTTCCTTTGGGCATTCCCGCCTGATTAATGAGGTGAAAGATTTCCGCCGTTATAAAAAGCAGGAGACGGTTTACCGTTGCTTCGGGCTTTACCAGGAGGACTTGTTTGGGACGTTTGCCCGCCGGAACGGCTTTTTGCAGGTGGAGCAGGACAGTGTGGTGGAAGTGTCTGTCGCCTTATCGGACGTCAACGGCAATGTGTCCCGTGTACGTCTTGTTTTGAAGGGGGGCGAGCCTGCGGGAGAAACGACGGGGCAGGACAGTTTGTTGCACTACGGCACGGCACACGTCCTGCAGGCGGGGAATTGGCGGGTGGAGTTGGATTCCTGTGCCCTGTTTTCTTCTGTGCCACGGGTGTGTGAGGCATGGCAGGACACACTTGTCGATGCGCCGGTGTTGCGTCTGGCGGACGAGGACGTACCTTTATTAATAAAAGGACGTTTGTTTTTGCAGGGGATATTTTCGTCCCGGGCATTGATTTGTGAGTTGACGGCTGATGGCAGGCGGCATCCTGTAGAGACACGGCATGAGCCTGGAGGGTTGGCTGCTGAAATCGGCTATTTGAGTTGTTATACCGTGGCAGAGGATACGGTTGCCCCGGAAGCCGTTTATTTGGGGAAGGTTGCCGGCGGCATGTTGCGTTTCCGGATAAAAGACGATTTTTCGGGCATTGCGGATTATCGGTGTGAGGTGAACGGTGTTTGGTGTCTTGCCGCCTACGACCCGAAGCGGAGCCACTTGGAATGCAGTCTTGCCGAGCCGCCTTTCCGCCGCGGGGAGACGAATGTCGTGCGCATCGTGGTGGTCGACGGCGTGGGTAACCGCAAGGAATTGTCAGTAAAAGTAACAAAATAAAAACGATAGATGATGGAAATAGAAGAATTGAAAAACATGGAGCGCGAGGGACGCCGCGGAGAAGCCATCCGCCTGTTGGAGGCAGAGGCTGCATCGTCTCCCGAAAATACCGACCTATGGCTGCTTTGGGGCGAAATGCTCTACGCGGACGGCAAGATGTCTGAAGCCTTGAACAAATTCAACACCGTGCTGCGCCTCGACCCGACACATGCCAAAGCCACCAATTACGTCACCATGATTAACGGCATTTTGGATTATTATTGCAAGGATATGTTTAATCCTTAAGCTCCCTTTGGGATGGTTCTGGGCATCGTGGGGGCTGGGGGAGGGTTTCTCTTGAGATTCGCCCGCATTCCTTGGGTACTTGTTGGGTATCCCTTGGGCATTGCTTGGGCTGCAGCCCAACGACACTCCCGGAAATGTCAGCGGAATAGCGAGGGAGAGTGGGCGAATCTCAAGAGGAGCCTTAGCGAATGGATAGTTTTGTGATTAATTAAAATGGATGTTTTATGAATGCAATTGAGAAAGTCGGAGATGAAAGTTTGTTGTCGCGCCATAAGATAGCTTTTCTTTGTTCCCGTTTGACGCCTGAGGCGCAGCGGGGGACTATTTTGGAGTGGGCAGACAGGCTTTCGCCCGAGGGAAAGTGTGTATTGTGCGGGAGTCATTCTTATATGGAACAAGAGGTGTTTAAACGCTTGTTGCAGCGGAAAGTGCCGGTTGTCTGGATGCTTGTCGGGGCGTTGCCTGTGCCGGAGGAGGAGGAGATTGCTTGCGCCCTGCGGGAGAACCGGTTGTTGATGATGACGTTTTCGCCGGAAGCGACGCGGGAGACGGCGTTTGAGCGGAATAAACAGATGCTTGCGTGGGCTGACGAGGTGGTGGTGGGTTTTGTGACTCCCGGCGGGCAGGTGGAGCAACAAATTGCAGGCGTAGAGCAAATTCAGTTTTTAGTGCCGCTCGAAGTCTCAAAGCAGGTGGGGATGCCGCCTTATAAATTGTCTTCCAAACGGGGCGATTTGTATTTTGACATGATGGATCTCCCTACGGTTTCTTTTTTGAAAGTCACGCGGGAGCGGAATCCTTGGGTTCAATCTTCCGTGCGGGAAAGCATCCGGATTGATAAGGCGGATTTATTGTCTTTCCGCTATGCCATAGACCGCGCCATCCGGTATTGGGGGTTAGAGCCGGAGGCTTCGCCCCGGCAGGCGGGGAAAAAGGGTTTTGCCGCTTGGTGGAAGCGTTTGTGGCATCTGAAGCCTTGACGGCGGTTAGGTGTTGAGGTTGAATTTTACCCGGTTTACAATGGAGCGTCCCAAGGTCAGTTCATCCGTGTATTCCAAATTATTGCCGATAGAAATGCCTTTGGCGATGGTGCTTATCGTCAAGTCTTCTCTGTGGCTCAGTCTTTTAAAAATGTAATATCCCGTCGTGTCGCCTTCCGGGGTGGCACTGAGGGCAAAAATGATTTCCCGGATGCGGCTGTCTCCTTCTACCCGTTGAACCAGCGAGGCGATGTGCAAGTCTGTGGGACCAATGCCGTCCATGGGGGAAATGACGCCTCCCAGTACGTGGTATAAACCATTGTATTGAGAAGTGGCTTCAATGGAAAGGACATCTTTGATGCTTTCCACCACGCAAATGGTTGTCTTGTCGCGTTTCGGGTCTGAACAGATTTCACAAATATCTCCGTCAGCCATGTTGTGGCATACGGAACATTCCCGTATGTTCCTTTTCAGTTCCAAGATGCTTTCCGCAAATGCCTTTACTTCCTTCTCGTCCCTTTTCAGCAGGTTGAGGGCAAATTTCAAAGCGGTTTTCCGCCCCACGCCCGGCAGGGATGCCAATTGTTCTACGGCTTTGTCTAACAGTTTTAAAGAATTCATTTGCAAGCGGTGTTTTAGTTGTCTTTGAAATGAATGTCTTTTACAATCATCTGGATATCATTCTTCCCCATAAATTCGTTTTCCTGAATGGTGTAGCAAATGTCGAAAGAACGGCTTGCATTGATTTTGTCATACAAATTTCCCATGCCGAAGGCTATGCCGCTCCTGTCCTTGCAAATGCGCGTGTCGTCCACTACGACCAGTTTCAGGTGCTCGTTGTGCCGTCCGACTTGCCGGGTGCCGATAAAATTGACGACATTTTTGCTCATGAAGACAGGTATGGTATTGTTGGGACCGAAAGGTGCGAATTTCTGGAGTGCATGATACAGTTCCGGCGTGATGTCGCTCAGGGTAATGCAGGCGTCAATGTTGATTTGCGGAGTCAGCATTTCCTCTGTGATGGTTTGCCGCACAATCTCTTCGAACTTTTGGCGGAACGGTTTCAGGTTTTCTAATTTCAAGGTCAGTCCGGCTGCATATTTGTGCCCGCCATAGCTTTCCAAGTACTCGCTGCATTGGGAGATGGCGTAATACAGGTCAAATCCCTCTACAGAGCGGGCTGAGCCGGTCACGAATCCGTTGGACTCTGTCAGGATGATGGTCGGACGGTAGAAAGATTCCGTTAACCGGGAAGCCACAATCCCGATGACGCCCTTATGCCATTTGGCATTGAACAGCACGGTTGTCTTCAGGGACGGTTCGAGTTCCGACCGGTTGATGTCGCGGATGGCTTCTTCGGTAATGTCGTGGTCTAATTTCTTGCGTTGGTCATTGAAGTGGTTGATGTCCCAGGCAATTTCTTTGGCAATGCTTTCCTCGTCGGCAGTCAGCAATTCGACGGATTTCCTGCCGGATTCCACCCGCCCTGCTGCATTGATACGGGGACCGATACGGAACACAATGTCGTTTATGGTGATGTCCTTGTTGATGCCGGCAACTTTGATGATGGTCTGTAACCCCAGGCTCGGCTGGGTATTCAATTGTTTCAATCCGTAATAAGCCAGGATGCGGTTTTCTCCCGTGATGGGAACAATGTCGCTGGCGATACTGACGCACAGCAGGTCAAGCAATTTGTATAATTCCGACATGGGGAGGTTGTGCTTCAGGCTGTGTGCCTGCACCAATTTGAAGCTGACGCCGCAACCGCTAAGCCATTTGTAGGGGTAGCCGCAATCTTTGCGTTGGGGGTCGAGCACTGCCACCGCTTCCGGCAAAGATTCTCCGGGCGTGTGGTGGTCGCAGATAATGACGTCCACCTGCTTGTCTTGGGCATACTTGACTTTTTCCACTGCTTTGATGCCGCAATCGGTGATAAGCATGAGGGAAAATCCGTTTTCTGCTGCATAATCAATGCCTTTGACAGAGACTCCGTATCCTTCAGTATACCTGTCCGGAATGTAAAATTCCAGATTGCTTTGGTTGCAGTGTTTCTTTAAGTATTTGTACAAGAGTGATACAGCGGTCGTGCCGTCAACGTCATAATCCCCGTAAATCAGAATCTTTTCATCCGCTGCAATCGCCCTGTCCAGACGGTCTACCGCTTTGTCCATATCCTTCATGAGAAAAGGGTCATGAAGCATGTGCAGCGAAGGGTTAAAAAACGCCTGCGCTTCTTCCACGGTGTTTATTCCCCGTTGCAGCAAAAGGTTTGCAACAACGGGGTGGCAATTAAGTTTTTTTGTAAGTTCCTCTATTTTACTTTGCTCCGGAGGAGTATTAATAACCCATCGTTTTTTCATTATACTTTTCCAATTTGATTACAAAGTAGCAGAAATTCCTTCGAATTTCAAAGCATAATGAAAAATAATTTCATGCTCCGCAGCCATGCAAATGTGTTTCTGCATGTTATTGTGCCTGTTTGAGCAGGCGGGCTCCAAGCCCGATGCTGTATCCTTGGGAGACGAAAATGACTTCGCCATTGCCGTTAACTACCAGTACCAGCGGCAAGTTTCCTGCATTCGCCAAGTGCAGCTCTTCGCTGAAGCGTTTTGCCAATTGCTGGTCGTTGTCTATCTCAAATGTCAGGTTTTCCGGGAACGGGCGGAAATCCTCCGGGTGGAATTTCGAACGGTTGGCTGCGTCTTTGAAGAAAAAGCACAGCGGGGAACCCAGTGCCTCAAATTCAGCCTTGGAGGCACCCATGTCCCGCAGGAAGTGGTTTGTCGGCTCCGTACCGGCGTCCAGGATGGCAAGGATTCCATATTGTTTTTTGTCCAAGCCTTTCATGGAAGGGGGCAAAGTGATTTGTCCCACGACTTGCCGCATTTCCGGACATTCGGGAATGGTCATTTCTACCGTTGTCAGTTTGCCGGCTTGCACTTCAAACGGGCAAATCCGTGTATAGATTGCTCCGGAACTGTGCCGGTTTCCGGTGAAGAGGAAGTAATGCCCTGCTTCCAGCTCAACAGGATGGTTGAAAATTTGTGCGTAAGAAGCTCCAGCCCCCATGTCCACAGCGGCATTGCTGCCGAGGTCTATGGTCCGGATGGCATTGTCCTCCATTTTGCCGATGGTGAAGTTCAAGAAATACTTCGGGTCTTTAACGTGCTTGTCTTGGTATGTCAGCATCAAGGAGCCTTTAGCCGCAACTTCTTTTTTGTTTGTGGCGAAGCGGATGGTTTCCCATGTTTCTCCTGCGAAATATTCCGGTTTGTCTGTCATCGGATTCAACCGTGCGGGAATTCCCAATGTCCGGCAGGCTGCAACAAAAAATACGTCTCTGGATTTTTCGTCTGCCACCCCTGCCCGCAGGACTCCCAACGGAGGAATTGTATAGCGGGCGGTGTACAGGGAGTCGCATGCCCTGAATTGCCCGGCATACGCTGCAATGGCTGTCGCGTCGTTTATGCCTGCTTCCTTGAAATACGCTTGCAGTGGTTGGCGGTAGGCTGTCAACAATTCGTTGTCTACCCTCGGATTTAGAATATACTCTTTAAATAAGGCGTGCTCCCGATAGGGAAATGCCCCTTCCAGATGGGCTGTCCACACCTCGGCTGGCGTGTCTTGCAAATCTTTTTCCGGCACAAGGGACAATAGTTCCATTGCCATTTCCCTTTGCCCGGCAGGCGTGGACTCCATAAATTGTTCCAAGGCGGCGTAATTTCCTTTGGAAGCAGCCAGGAGCCGTTGCCATGCTTCCTCGTCTATCTGCCAGCCGTGGGCTTGTTCTGCTGCCGTTTCCGGAGTGGGGAAGGTGGCAATGTAAGCGTTTCGGATGGAGTCTTCCTGCATGAGTCGCCTGTCGTTGGCTGCCCGCTCTTCGTCGCTTGTTTCAGAGGGTAATTGCCGCAATACGGGCGGCACGAATGCTGCTTCAAAATCCTTTTGTTCATTGGCGGGGCGCAATGTGATGGTTAACGTGTCTTGCTCGTCCACCCGGAAAGGAGCGTATCCGAAACAGTCCTTTCCCCATGCCCATACCATGATATCCCCTTTCCCCAAGGTCAATGCCGTTTCTCCGTGTTCATCGCTGAGCAGTGTTGCCACGGGATAAAACTCCCCGTAATTGAAAATCCGGTAATCCACCTTTGCTCCTTGGACGGGTTGTCCCATGCCGTCCACCACGCGTACAATGGTGCGGGACGTGGGGGTATAATGTGCTGTCACGTTTACGATAGAATTGTCCCGGTCTGTTTTCACCAATTCCTCTGTCCCTTCGTATTTGCCGAATACATCTGCTACCACATACATTGCCTGTTGCACCGGTGAAGTAAACCATGCCAGGTTGAGCCGTGGTTCCGGTTCACAGGCTCCCAGATATTTCCATTCGCCGTCTGCCCACACCTCAATCCAGGCGTGGTTGTCGTCGCAATGAGCCCAGCGGGGCGTATAAATTTGCCGTGCAGGAATGCCCACAGCCCGCAAGGCTGCCAACGTAAAAATGGACTCTTCCCCACACCGCCCGTAAGTGGTGCGCATCGTAGACAGGGGCGAAGCCGTGCGTGCATTCGTCGGCTTGTAAATTACATGTTCGTGGCACCAGTGATTGACTTCCAGTGCAGCCTCTTCCATGGTGGCACACTGTGATACTCGTTCTTTTAACGCATCGTAGAAAACTTGCCTGGAAGAATCCAAGGCTTCATTGTTTCCTCTCACCGGCAACACAAAATGCCGGAACACTTCTTCCGGGATGCGTTTCCCCCATGGCATTTCTTCTCTTGCTTGCAAGGAAAGGCGCACATTCTGCAATAAAAATTCCCCTCCCCAATAAGCAATGTCGCTCACCGTGGAATAGGCATACAGGAAAGTCAGCGCTTCCCGTTCCTCCCGGCTCATCGGCGTGTCAAACACTGCATACAACTCCTCCGCCGCCTCTCCGAACAATGCCTTCTTTGCCTCGAAATCCGTCTCCACCCTTTCCCGATACCCTTTATCCGAAATAAAGTGTCTTTCGTTGCATCCAGCCAACACCAAGAGCATGCAACAATAAAATCCAATCCGTCTCATAAAATTTCAATTCTGTTTTTCTTCTTGCTTGAATCCGTTATAAATTCTTGTCCTGCAAAGATAATGTAATTTTATACTCATTCCCTGTTTAAAACTCGGATTTGTTGTCTATTTATAAATCAGTCGTGTTCATTTAACATTAACTCTGATTTCGTTATATAGTGCCAGCCCTTTTGCTGTAAGCAGGTATTTTTGCCTTGGGTGATTGGGCTTGTCTGGGTATAGTACTTTGAGGATGCCAGCCCCCAAAGCAGGGTTTATATAATTCTCCAAAAATGTCGGACGATGTTTCAGACCGACTTTTTCCATCAACATTTTTAACGATAACTGTTCGTTGGATAAGGCGAACAACAAGGCGCGAACTTGTTCGGTTACTTGTTCGGTTACTTGTTCGGTTACTTGTTCGGTAGGTTGTACGGTACTTGTTCGGTTGAGATGCTTTATTTGCTCTGCAACCAGCTCTTCCGGAGCATTGTCCACCATATACCGGTTACGCAATTCATTAGTTTCCCCCAATAGAAGATTACGAAAAAAACGTTCTAAATATTCGGAATTGCGCGAGATACCTTTTTGCACATTTTGGTAGTTGGCACGTACCAGTGCATTGCGGAAATACCATGAATGGTTGGCAAACAAGTCATTTGTAGGTAAATTTTTTGGACAGTATAAAAGAAAAGCGGGCAGCGCATGCGCTGCCCGCTTCCTTTTCTCTTGCCGGAGGGCGGTGCGGGGAAAGTCCCGCTTTTAGCCTGCTGTCCGGCAGAGGGGCTCATTCTCACGGCTTACACCGCTTCGAGGTACATGGAGTCTGACGCCTTCTTGCCGTCTGCTGTGAGGGCGAAGACGTAGATGGCAAGCGACCCCATGTCCCAACTTTCCGACAGGTTGACCGTTATCGGTTCGCTCCCGGCGCGGGTGCCCAGTTCAAAAAGCTCGGAATCCTCCTCGGTGGTCTCCACGACCAAGGCATAGAGCCGGTCGGTGGAATACCTTTGGCATCCGTCTTCTTCCGCCGCGTGGGTGAACGTCAAAGTGTGCGTTTCAGCATCGGCAGTGACGCTGAAATCCTTTGGCACTTTCAGTTTCCCTTTGGCACATCGGATGTTCTGGTAATTCACTGTCGCTTCCAGTTCCTCGCTGACTTCCACGGCATCCTTGTTCACATTCTCTGCCATGAACGCATTGTGGTAACTCTCCGTGCTTTTCCGTTTCGGAAAACCGATTTGCGAAGCCGGTTCAAAGAGAGTTTCCAGGTCTAATGCCTTTGCCCAACGTGCGCGGTGAACCAACTGCGCTTGGGTTTTGGACTTGTTTTTGGAAATCTTCTTTCTGGCAATGTTTTGGCCTTTTGACTGGTAAAAAGTCTGGTGGCTCATGGACTTGTTTAAGTCCTCGGTTATAGGCGTGCTGTAAAAAATAGCAAAGCACTTAGAATGCATATTGGCATCCTCTTTAAATATCGACAAATTATTATTAAACATTCTTAAAAATTAATTTTCCCCATTGTTTGAATTCTTCTGCTTGCACGTAAATGGGAAACGACGTGCAAGCATGCTTTTTTCTATGGTTGTTTTCGGGTTCATGAGCCTGCCAGCCTCATGAACCCGAAAACATTTTTTTGAATGGAAAATTGTATGGAGTTTTTTTGATAATTGGAATTTTGATATTGCAAAGTAAAGCGAAATCTTTTGACCTTGCAACAGGCTAAGTAAAATACTTAGGGGTGCTATATGCTTTTACTTAGGATTTTGTGTGCCTTGTCTGCCTGCAAGGGCATTCGGCTGCTTTTTGCCCTTTGCTGAAGGACTGGGATGCCTTCAAGCAAGTTTTTCCAAGTCAAAATATTTGCAACGCGAACACTTCCCGCTCGCCTGTGAGCAAAAGGCAACATACAGATGGGAATAATCCTTTGCCTTTTCCGGGAGGGCAAACGTGGCTTCGTTGTCTTCCCGGCAAGCCGAGCCGGAGTCCACTGGCACTGGCGTGAAATTCTCTGCGTCTCCCATCAAGAATACCCTCAGGAAGTCCTCATTTGTTGCTCCTGGCATGCAGGGGCTGTTCGTCCATTGCAGCAACCAAGAGCCGTCCGGTCTCTTGGACAACTGCAAATGGTCGGGCAGAGGGAGCAGGGATGGGGTGAGCTGCAACTTGGAAAAGTCGCAAATTTTCCCGTCAGCTTGGAATGCAGGCATGTTTTCCCTTGTAATCAGGTTGTAGCCGTGGGACAATTGTCCTTCGGCAGCTTTTTCCCAATAGGGGTAAAGCCCTGCGCTTTTCAGTGCCGTGTAGAAGCTGCCTACTGAAGCCATCCTTTCTCGTTGCGCCCTTTGCCTGGGGGAGGGAGGAGTTGTTTTCCGTGGTCTTCTGCGGACGTACTTCTTCCCTCGGTAAGTGCAGATGACATAATTTCCAACTTTTCCAGACCAATCTAAAAACGAATCAAATTTCATATTTTTACTATTTAAGTATTTGACAATAAATAATTTATCTTTACATCTGCAAAGGTAAATAGGATAATTCTAATGTCAAATAGGCTAAGCGAAATACTTATATTGAATATATACAGCCACTTAATTCGCTGTAATTCAAGGCGTATTTTGGAGTTCTTCCCATTTATGCGGGCAAATCTAATTTTTGATACTCATTTTCGGTCTCAAACTCGGATTTATTTCATAAATTTGTCCTGTCCTGCCACACGCCGGATTGCCTTCGGGCAATAAGGGTGGGCGGGATACCAAATACATAAAGGCGTTTTACTGGACGCTTTGGTTTTGACACTCTAAGAATCTCGCAAATTCAAATGGTTGGTCAAAAACAAAGCAACGGAAACGCTCCTTGGGATGTTAATATGCTGTTTTGCTGTGTCTTTTCGGATACAGTAAAGGGCATAAAATATAGGACATCGGCGTGGGGCTTTCAGCGTTGCTCGTTTCGACTAACCGGGCAATGCGAGAGCCTTTAGAGTGTGGAACGGGCGGCAGTTCGGCTCCACGTTTTATGTATAGGGGCAAATCATAACTAACAGGTCAGCAGGGAGCCGTCTGGCACAAATGGACGTTGATATGGACAAGACGGCTCAACAAAATGAACTTCCTCCCTACTGCAAGGATGCATCTGCAGCGTTCAAAAAGACCTTTGCCGAGACTGAGAAACTTTATCACTACACCTCTTTCGAAAGTGCGGTGAAAATATTGAGCACTGGGAAATTGTTGTATTCTGATTTGAAAAAGCAAAATGATTTTAACGAATCCCATCGTCCATGTTATGAGGAGTATACTTGGTCTCTGTCCAACTTGCAGGAAGAAGAAGAGAATGAAGAAAAACTAAGTGAGGTTTTGCAGCACTTCCAGCAAATCAGTTTGGTTATGGATAAGAAAAGAAGGTTGGGTTTTGATATTCCTGCCATGTGGACGCATTATGCCCAAAGAGGCAATGGAATTTGCTTGGTTTTCAATAAAAACATGTTGGAAGAACAATTGATGCCCGGTAGACAAAATGAAATTTTGGATTTTGGAAAAATAAAATATAAACAGAAATATGATCCTTCCATTATTTTGCCATCAACTGACGATATAGATAAACGTGTGGATTACGTATTTCGGAGAAGAGGAAAAATCTTTTTCCAAAAATCCTCTGATTGGTCTTATGAGCAAGAGTTTCGGATTATCAGGAAAAAATCATCTCAAGCAGAAGGATTGAATATTTCGGATGCCTTGACGGCTGTGATATTGTGCAATGTACAGCATTCCGAGCAAGAAGAACAGCCTTATAGCCTTGACCGTTGTAATGAGATTTGCTCAATCAAAGATTGTTATGTTTGTTGCTATGATGCGTTTTTGGGAAATCGGATACTTTCTTGTGATGGCGAGCAGGTTTGGTCTTCTGAGGATCAATATGCAACGGATACAATAGAAAAATTAGCCGAGAATTTGGATGTATAACTTAAATATGATAGATGATGAAAATAACGCTTTTTACTTTGCTTGCAATTTGTTGCATGATGTCTTGTACGCCTACATTCAACGGCACGCTTTATCGGATACAAAAAGATGGTCTATACGGTTTTATCGACAGCGTGGGCAATGTCATCATTGAACCGCAATACAAATATGTTTCTCCATTTTCTGACGGGATAGCTCTTGTTGTCCATGAGGTGGCAGAAGATGCTAGTGGATATGGTATAAAATATTATTATATTGATAAACAGAATAAATTGGCGATCGATACGGCAGAAGCAAAGGACTTTGAAAGGAATGACTTTTTTGGGCAAGCTAACCTATATTTTACGAGGTATGATAAGTTGATTTCTTGGGCTATGAAATTTAATAGCGATTCATTGGCTTTTCAAGATTTGATTTTTGATGGCTTGTCTTCGCGTGATGGGATGATTTTGTTCCAAGATGAAAATACCGGATGTTGGGGCTATAAAAACACACAAGGACAAATAAAGTTATTGCCTATTTACGGTTCGGCGGGACAATTTTGTGAAGAGCGAACTGTGGTGAAAGATGGTCATCGTTCTTGCCGTATAATAGATGTCGAAGGGAATTCTAAATTTATACGCGATTCTGGAGATGAGATTCTTGGCTTTGATTTTCAATATAGGCATGGTTTTATATGGACATCTGGTTTCAATGATTATTTTTTGCTGGATAAGGAAGGAACAATTATTGCAAGTTTGCCTGGAGGTTTGATTACTCTTACGGCGTATCCCTTTTCAGATAATGGGTATGCTTTAGTGTATCTTGATCTTATGAGGCGGTGGACTTATGCCAATACGAATGGAGATTGGGTAACTGATTTTAATGGGGATGGGGATCTTTCAGGCGGTGAAGTATTTTGGGATGCAACTTCTTTCTCAGAAGGTTGCGCTTCAGTTCTACTGCGTGATGGTTGGGCGTTTATAGATAAAAATTTTAATGTATTATCCAAAATCCGCTATGATTCGACAGGCGTATTTCATGAAGGCTATGTCAAAGTTAGAAACAAAGGCGGTCAATGGGGTTATGTGGATAAGAATTTCAATCAAGTGATTCCATTCCGTTATTCCGAATGCGGCAATTTCCATAAGGGGTTGGCTTACTTCCGTAATAGAAATCTTGAAGGCTACATCAACAAAGCAGGTGAGATTGTTTGGTCTGTAGCCCGTAGCTCTAAACTGGAAATTATAATACACTAATTAATAGGTATATCTGTGCCGTTTTTTATGCTCTGCATGATATTTTTGACAAAAATGTTGCTTTGTTGCTATGGCACATTGGAGAAATCGAATGCTTTCTTATGGAGCGAGCAAATATCCCCTTATGGGAATCAATACGAGTCAACTGATGTATAACTTTAATACGATAAATGATGAAAACAACGCTTTTTACTTTGCTTGCAATTTGTTGCATGATGTCTTGTACGCCGACATTTAACGGCACGCTTTACCGCATACAAAAAGATGGTCTATACGGTTTTATCGACAGCGTGGGCAATGTCGTCATTGAGCCGCAATACAAATACGTCTCTCCATTTTCTGACGGGATAGCTCTTGTTGTCCATGATGTGAAAAAAGATGCTGATGGGTTTGTTGTGAAATATTATTATATTGATAAACAAAACAAGTTGGCAATTGATATGGCAGAAGCAAAGGACTTTGAAAGAAATGAATTTTTTGGGCAAGCTGGCAAATATTCTATATGGTCAGGTGAACTGAGCTCTTGGGCTATGAAATTTGACAACGCTGCTTTGGCTTTTCAAGACTTGATTTTTGATGGCTTGTCTTCACGTGATGGGATGGTTTTGTTCCAAGATGAAAAAAACGGATGTTGGGGCTATAAAAACACGCAAGGGCAAATAAAGTTATTGCCTATTTATAGCTCGGCGGGACAATTTTGTGAAGGGCGGACAGTGGTGAAAGATGGTCATCCTTTTTTCCGTATAATAGATGTCGAAGGGAATTCTAAATTTATGTGTGAAAATACTTTGAATTTTGATTACACATATAAATGTGGTTTTGCATGGGCTTCTCATCTTCTCGATGGTTGGTTTGTGCTGGACAAGGAAGGAACAATTACTGCAAGCTTGCCTGTTGAGACTTTTACTCTTAGAACATATCCCTTTTCAGATAATGGATATGCTTTAGTGTATTTTCGCCTTATAAGGCGGTGCACTTATATCAACGCTAATGGTGATTGGGTAACTGATTTTAATGGTGATGGGGATCTTTCAGACGGTGAAACATTTGGGAATGCAACATCTTTCTCAGAAGGTTGTGCTTCAGTTCTACTGCGTGATGGTTGGGGATTTGTAGATAAAAATTTTGATGTATTATCCGAAATCCGTTATGATTCGACAGGAGTATTTTATGAAGGCTATGTCAAAGTTATGAATGAAAGTGGTCGGTGGGGGTATGTGGATAAGAATTTCAATCAAGCAATTCCATCCCGTTATTCCGAATGTGGCGATTTCCATAAAGGTTTGGCTTACTTTCGTGATGGAAATCTTGAAGGCTACATCAACAAATCAGGTGAGGTTGTTTGGTCTGCAATCCGGTAGTCTCAAGCAAGAATGGTATTAATCGGCGGGCACATCAGTGCCTGCCAGTTTACCCTTTTTACCCTTCCAGATTTTTTAGGAAGCATAAAATCTTATTCTCCAATGCTGCGCTGTCGCGTTTGGCATCCCATACTAAAATGACATAAATTTTCTCATTCTGAATCAAATAGAAAATCTTGATTCGTTTGTGGGCAATAAGGTATCGCACTTCGTATGATTCCCATTCAGGCAGAGGAAATTTTTTCCCCGTGCGAGGAAATTGTTCCAACAAAAACAACTTGTTGATAAATGTTTTGACGAAGTTTAAAAGCGATGTCACGATTCCATTGGCGAATCACAAATGCCAATGTTTCCCTCAACGTGTCCCGTGCCAACCCCGTCCCAAACTATTTCCATCCGAATTCTTTGTCCAAATCCTGAAACACCTCTTCCGTGGAGGCAAAGTGTTTCCCTTGCTTGATTTTTCCCAATGTATACTGCACGGCAGAGATAACCGACCTTTTTGGCATGTCTGTCTCTTTCTCTTTTGCAGGTAATGCATTTTTTCTCAGTGTCTCGTCTATTAAGTTTTGCACTTTGTATGCACTGTGCTTCTGCAGGATGCTGCTGTTTGTTGCTATGGTCTCTCAATTCTTCTTTATGCAAAGTTACAAAAAATTCTTTTTGCCCTGCTCATGGATGCTCATTTAATGCATCCAAGTCCTGTGTGAAATTTTTGACAGAAATGTCACTTTTGCCGCATAGGAAGTTTACGGTCATTCCCTGCTTGTACACCTAAAATGGCGTGGAACAGTGCCGTGCTCTTACCCTTCCACGCTCCACTCGTCAATGGTTCCCGTCTTGGAGGAGAAATTCACGCCCACTTTGTACAGCTTGCGGGCGTCCGCCGCATAGGGGCGGGCATAGCCCTTGTCCTCGATTTGCTTCAAGGCTGCCGCAGCCGTGCCGTCTAATTTGAACTCAAAAATATAGACGTTGTTGTCTGTCTCGACGATGCAATCCACCCTCCCTTGGCTCTGCTCCTTCTCCACGTACACCACGTAAAGGCTCATCAGCCTCAAGATGAGGTAGAATGTGTAATGGAAATACCGTTCCCATTCTCGCTCGTCGTTCTTGCGGCGCATGCTGTAAGGGATGCTTGCCAGGAATGCCGTAAGCAGTTTGCGGAATGCTTCCAAATCCCCTGCTTTCAGCGTCTTGGAAAGCTGCAATGCCAGACTCCCGGTGCTTTCTGCCGTTTTCAGGTAATCTGCGGCGACGGCGGACAGGAAGCCTTTCTTCACCTCGTTGTTCGGGAAATCCAGCAAGAAAGTTTCGTCCTCCCAGTTGTAGTCCTTGATAGTCAGGTAGCCGCTCTGGTAAATCATCGGCAGCGGCTTTTCTGCCGTCGCCCGGTAATCGATGAATTCTTGCCTTTCGTAGTATTTTCCCGTCATTTCGTTCAAACCCTCCTGTGCGTGGCTCAGCAGCCGCAACAGGTAAGTCGGCGTGCCCGAGCTGAACCAATAGTCCGACATCCATTTGGAACTGAACACGTTCAATAGGCTGAACGGGTTGTACACGTCCACCAGTGCCGGGCTGAAATGGTAGCCGTCGTAACGCTGTTTCAGCAACCGTTTCATCTCCGGGATGTCCTGCTTGAACTTCTTCGCCATCTCGGCTATCGGATCGGCAAAATAGGACTCCAATTCCTCCTGCGTGATGCCGCACAGCGTGTCGTAACGCTCGTCCATGCTGATGTCCGCCGGCTGGTTGAAGCCGCTGAACACGGTGATCTGCGAGAACTTCGTCACGCCTGTCAGCAGCACAAACTGCAAGTCCTCGTCCGCCGCCTTGAATGTCGAGTAGAAGCTCCTGAGCACCTCCCGGTTCCGCTCCTCCAGCAAGATGCGGTTGCCGTCCACGGCAACTTCCGTGCCGGTGTCCAACACGTCCAGTAGCGGCTTGTCGTATTCGTCTATCAGCACGACGCATCTTTGCCCTGTCCTTTTATGCGCTTGCTTCAGCACGTGGGCAAAACGCAATCCGACACTCTTAAAATTCGGATTTCCCCCATACACCTGTTCCCATTCGCTCACAGTTCCTTCCAAGACATTTTCCAACATGCCGCTTTCCATGAAGTTTATCCCGTTGAAATCCAGATGGAACACCGGGTATTCCAGCCAGTCTTTTTCCAAGCTGTCGATTTTCAATCCCCGGAACAATTCCTTGTGCCCGAGAAAGTAATGCTTCAACGTGGAAACCAGCAGGCTTTTCCCGAACCGCCGGGGGCGCCCCAAGAAATAAATTTTCCCTTCTGTCACAAGCTTGTAAACCATGTCGGTTTTGTCCACGTAAACATAACCGCCTTCAATGATTTGGTCAAAACTCTGGATGCCTATCGGATACTTCATGGCTGTCATTTTTGCGTTATTGGCACAAAGTTACGAAAAAATCCCCATTCCTCCGTGCCTGCCTTGGAAAAAAGAAAAGCAGCTGTATCCAAGGGGTTTCTTGTGGGTTCCTTATGGGTTGCTTCCCACCTCCTTGCACCTTCGTGGCTCCTTGCGGGCACCTTGGACGCTCGCCGGAGCCTTGAGGGTGCTTTCAGGGAGCTTCCAAGGCGCTTGCTATATAAAAGCAACCCGGAAGCAACCCATAAGGAACCTCTTAGCAACCCAAAAGAAAGGCGAGGCTTGCCTGGAAGTGCTGTCCGGGGTGAAAAAGAACGGGGGAGGGGCGGCGGATTGTCGAGAAAAATCCGTAACTTTGCGGGGTGTTGTGAAAGAATAGTAACAGTCAAATATAAAACAGAGAAAAATGAGCTTTACGGAATTGAGTGAACAAGAGGTTATTCGGAGAAATTCGTTGAAAGAGTTGGAACGTTTGGGGATAGATGCCTATCCGGCAGCGGAGTTTAAGGTGGATGC
This sequence comes from uncultured Odoribacter sp., assembly GCA_944321145.1. GTDB lineage: Bacteria > Bacteroidota > Bacteroidia > Bacteroidales > Marinifilaceae > Odoribacter. The sequence continues at coordinate 29,608 of CALUKF010000024.1, forward strand.
CCATGCGGCGGAAATCAAGGAGCAGTTTGAGGACGGGGGAGAGCCCCGCGAGGTGGTGGTTGCCGGAAGGATGATGAGCCGGAGGATTATGGGTAAAGCTTCGTTTTTTGAGTTGCAGGATGCTACGGGGCGCATACAGGTGTATGTGAGCCGGGATGATATTTCGACGGACGAGGCGGCGACGGCTTATAACACGGTGTTCAAGAAATTGATGGACATCGGGGATATTGTGGGGGTGAAGGGGTTTGTGTTCCGGACGCAGACGGGGGAGATTTCCGTGCATGCGAAGGAGTTGACGATGCTTTCGAAGTCGTTGCGCCCGTTGCCTATCGTGAAGGAGAAGGACGGGAAGGTGTTCGACGCGTTCACAGACCCGGAGCAGCGTTACCGCCAGCGTTATTTGGATTTGATTGTGAACCCGCAGGTGAAGGAGGTATTCGTGAAGCGGACGAAGATGCTCAATGCCATCCGGGAGTTTTTCAATTCGAAGGGTTATCTGGAGGTGGAAACGCCGGTGTTGCAGGCAATCCCCGGCGGGGCTTCGGCACGCCCGTTCATTACGCATTTCAATGCGCTGGATGTGGAGATGTATATGCGCATCGCGACGGAGTTGTACTTGAAGCGGCTGATTGTCGGGGGATTCGAGGGTGTGTATGAAATCGGGAAGAATTTCCGCAACGAGGGGATGGACAGGACGCACAATCCGGAGTTTACGTGCCTGGAGATTTATGTGGCATATAAGGATTATTTGTGGATGATGGATTTCACGGAGGAAATGATTGAGCGGGCAGCCTTGGCGATTAACGGGACGACGCGGACGGTCATCGGGGAGAATGAGGTGGATTTCAAGCGTCCGTACCGGCGCGTGCGCATGGCGGATGCCATCAAGGAATATACGGGGTATGACATTGAGCAGATGACGGAGGAGGAATTGTATGACGCTTGCGTGAAGATGGGCATCGAGGTGGACAAGACGATGGGCAAGGGCAAGTTGATTGACGAGATTTTCGGGGAGAAGTGTGAGGGGCATTATATCCAGCCGACATTTATATATGACTATCCGAAGGAGATGTCGCCGCTGACGAAGAAGCACCGTTCGAAGCCGGGGCTGACGGAACGGTTCGAGCTGTTTGTGAACGGCAAGGAGGTGGCGAACGCTTATTCGGAATTGAACGACCCGATTGACCAGTTGGAGCGTTTCCAAGACCAATTGAAGCTGCAGGAGCGGGGAGACGACGAGGCAATGTATATTGATTATGACTTTGTGCGGGCGTTGGAGTATGGCATGCCGCCGACGTCGGGGATGGGCATCGGGATTGACCGCTTGTGTATGTTCTTGACGAACAGCGCTTCTATCCAGGATGTGCTGTTCTTCCCGCAGATGAAGCCGGAGAAGAAGCCGGTGGTGGACAGCGACGAGAAGTTTGAGGCTGCGGGTGTGCCGAAGGAGTGGGTGCCGGTGGTGAAGAAGGCGGGCATCCTGACGGTGGACGCGTTGCGGGCAGTGGAAAACCCGAACAAGTTGCATCAGCAGTTGTGCGGCATCAATAAGAAGGAGAAGCTGGGTTTGGCGGGATTGAAGCCGGAAGACGTGAAAGGCTGGATGAACGATTAACGAGGAATGATTAACGATTAACGAAAGATTCATGATGAATATTCCGGAACATCCACGGTTGGCAATAGTCGGGGGAGGAAGTTGGGCGACGGCGATAGCCAAGATATTGATGGAGAACAATGAGCATATCAATTGGTTTATGCGCAATATCGAGTCCATCAATGCTTTCAAGGAGCTGAAGCACAATCCCCGGTACTTGTGTGCAGTGGATTTCGATTTGTCGAAAATCACGTTTACCGACAATTTGGATTATTTGATTACGCATTCGGACGTGATTATTTTTGCGATTCCGAGCGCGTTCCTGAAAAATGTCATTGCGCGGGCAACCCGTCCGTTGAAGGATAAAATTGTGGTATCTGCCATCAAGGGGTTGATTCCGGACGATAATCTGATTATCGGGGAGTTTTTCCACCAGCAGTATGAGGTGCCGCTGGAGCAGATTGTGGTGATTTCGGGACCGTGCCATGCGGAGGAAATCGCGTTGGAACGCTTGTCGTACCTGACGTTTGCGAGCAATGACACGCATGTTGCCCGTTTCGTGGCGCAGTTGTTCAACTGCCATTACGTGAAGACGTCCATTTCAGACGATATTTACGGGACGGAGTATGCTGCAGTGATGAAGAACATATTTGCGATTGCGGCAGGAATTTGCCACGGGTTGCGGTATGGGGATAATTTTCAGGCAGTGCTGGTGTCGAATGCCATCCAGGAGATTGAGCGTTTTGTGGCAACGGTGCATCCGATAGAACGGGACATCAAGAGCTCGGCTTATCTGGGGGATTTGCTGGTGACGGCATATTCGCAGTTCAGCCGCAACCGGACGTTCGGGACGATGATCGGGAAGGGCTATTCGGTGAAGTCCGCGCAGTTGGAGATGCTGATGATTGCCGAAGGGTATTTTGCCGTGAAGGGCATCATGGAAATCAATGAGCAATACAAAGTGTACATGCCGATAACGACGGCGGTTTATAATATATTGTATGAACGTATCAGCCCGGCGTTGGAAATCCGGTTGCTGACGGAACAATTGAGATAGGAGGAGCGTATGTATTTTGTAAAAGAAGTGAAGGACAAACGGGCGGAACGGGAATTTATTGAATTGCCCGTGCGTTTGTATGCGGGAAACCCGTATTGGGTGCGTCCGTTGGATAATGATATCCGCCATGTGTTCGACCCGGAGAAGAACCCTTGTTTCAAGGCGGGGGAGTGTACCCGTTGGCTGCTGGAGGATGAGGGGGGAAAGTGCGTGGGGCGTGTGGCTGCTTTTGTTAACCGCAAGACCTGCGGTTTGGATAAATACAAGGTGGGACAGATGGGGTTTTTCGAGTGCATCGACGACCGCGAAGCGGCTTTCATGCTGTTCGACCGTTGCCGGGCATGGCTGGAGGAGCGGGGCATGGAGGCAATGGAGGGACCCGTGAATTTCGGGGAACGCATTGAGTGGTGGGGCTTGTTGGTGGACGGATTCGAGGAACGTCCGGTGTATGCCATGCCATATACGCAGCCTTATTATGTGAAGTTTTTTGAGGATTACGGTTTTCGGGATTATTTCAAGCAGTTCACGTACCGGACGCATTTGGTCATGGAGAGTTTGTCGAAGATTGTGGTGTGGAAAGCCGACCGCATCCTGAAAAATCCGGACTACTTGGTGCATACTTACGGGGATATCGGGAAAGACCGCGCCATCGAGGCGTTGCTGGAGGTGTACAACAAGGCGTGGAACCTGGAGGTGCATGGCGTGGAGGGGATTACGCGGGAGCAGGTGGAGGATTTATACAAGTCCTTGCGCCCGATTATCGATAAAGATTTGATTTATTTCGCTTTCTATAAGGACGAGCCTATCGGCTTTTTCCTGATGTTTCCGGAAATCAACCAGGCCGTGCGCCATTTGAACGGGAAGATGAACCTGTGGGGCATCTTGAAGTTTATGTATTACAGGCATGTGAAGAAAATCGACGTGGCATTGGGACAATTGTTCGGCGTGGTGCCGGAATTCCAGGGAAAAGGCATCGAGGCTGCGATGATCAAGCGGTTCACGGAGCGGATTGTGGAACAGAAGAGTGATTATGAGTATCTTGAGTTGAACTGGATAGGGGAATTTAACCCGCCGATGATTCACCTCATGGAATACATCGGGGCAAAAGTGGCACGCACGCATGTAACTTATCGCAAATTGTTCCGGGACGACATCGAGTTTGTGCGCTCGGTGGACAAAGGGAAAGAGAGCAGCGATTGACGAATGGTTAACGGATATACAAGATGCTTATGAAAAAAATTTATTTGCTCGCATGGTTTTGCTTCGGGATTTTGGGGGCGTTGAAAGCTGCCGACACGGTGTGGGTGCGGGAGACGCAAGTCCCGGTTTTGCTTGAGCGCGAGGATAATGTGTTGTTTTATCTCCGAATGGATGTAGACGATGCCTGCACGTTGAACGGGATGAGGCTGAAGGTGGAAGCTCCTGCCGGGACTGTCCGTTCGCTGAAATTGTATTATGCCGGAATGCACCGTTTGTCTGCCAAGGGCAATCGGGCGATGGCGCCGTATGCTTACCTCTCGGCTTATAAGGCAGGAGAGACGCGGGCTGCATTGTCCGGTTATTCGGTGCTGAAAGCACGGGCGGAGGTTTTGCAGCCGGACGTTTTCTTTGACATTGACCAGCCGTTGGCGGAAGGCACGCATTTCTTTTGGGTCAGTTTGCAAATGGAACCGGATGCGCCTTTGGCTACCGGGGTGAGGGCGCAATTGGAGGAAGTGGAGGCAGACGGAGCGGCAGTTTGCTTGAAATATTTGTCCCCGCAGGGGGAGATTGTCCATCGGATGGGGGTGGGCGTGCGCCATGCCGGTGACGATGGGGCTGCCGCTTTCCGCATACCCGGTTTGGTGACTACTTGCAAGGGGACGCTTTTGGGGGTGTATGACATCCGTTATAACAGCAGTGCGGATTTGCAAGAGCGGATTGACATCGGTTTGAGCCGCAGCACGGATGGGGGACAGACGTGGGAGAAGATGCGTGTGCCCCTGTCGTTCGGAGAATATGGCGGTTTGCCGGCGGCGCAGAATGGAGTGGGAGACCCTGCTATTTTGGTGGACGAGGTGACCGGGACGGTTTGGATTATTGCCGCTTGGACACATGGCATTGGAGGGCAAAGGGCTTGGAATCATTCCGGGCAAGGGATGAAGGTAGGGGAAACCGCCCAGTTGGTGTTGGCAAAAAGCGAGGACGACGGCAGGACATGGTCGGAGCCGATGAATATTACGGAACAAGTGAAAGACCCGTCGTGGTTTTTCCTTTTACAAGGACCGGGGCGTGGCATTACGATGGAAGACGGCACATTGGTGTTTGCTGCCCAGTATATCGGGGCAGACCGTATTCCCTGTGCCTGCATCTTGTACAGCAAGGATAGGGGAGAGACTTGGGCGTTGCATGCCTCCGCCCGTACGAATACCACGGAAGCCCAGGTGGCAGAAATCGAGCCGGGTACTCTGATGCTGAATATGCGTGACAACCGGGGCGGCAGCCGTGCGGTGGCAATTACCCGGGATTTGGGTCGGACGTGGGAGGAGCATCCCTCTTCCCGCAAGGCTTTGCGCGAACCGGTGTGTATGGCAAGCCTGTTGCATGTAAAGGCAGAGGAGAATGTGTTGGGCAGGGATATTCTCCTGTTCTCGAATCCCGATACGACCAAGGGACGCAATCACCTGACCATCAAAGCCAGCTTGGACGGCGGTAACACGTGGTTGCCGGAGAACCGGTTGCTGCTTGACGAAGGGGAGGGCTGGGGTTATTCCTGCCTGACGATGATAGACAGGGAAACGGTGGGCATCCTGTATGAAAGCAGCGTGGCGAACATCACCTTTCAAGCCGTCCGTTTAGAAGAAATTATTCACCAATCATTTAATCAATAATAAAATGTAGTTATGAAAAAATGGATCATTTCAACAGGAATTGCCTGCCTCATTTGTATGGCATGGGCTTGTTCCTCAGTGCAACAGTCGGCGGACTACCGGGTAGTGCCGTTGCCGAATGAAATTGTCTCCACGATGGGAGAGCCTTTCCGTTTGGACAATCAAGTCAAAATCCTTTATCCGGAAAACAATCCTGACATGCAGCGCAATGCTGCTTTCTTGGCTGAATACGTCAAGGAAAGCACGGGCAGAACCCTCGCTGTTGCTCCCGGAACGGAAGGCACACATGCGATTGTCCTGCAATTGGGTTTGGATGTGGAAAATCCGGAGGCTTATCGTATGGAAGTGAATGCTAATCAAGTGACCATTGCGGCCGCAAGCCCTGCAGGCGTGTTCTATGGCATCCAGACTTTGCGGAAGTCCCTGCCGGTAGGGCAGGAGGGGGAAATTGTCTTGCCGCCTGTCACGATCAATGACGAGCCTCGCTTTGCTTATCGTGGCATGATGCTCGATGTTTGCCGGCATTATTTTTCGTTGGACTCCATCAAACGGTACATCGACATTTTGGCACTCCATAATATTAACCGCTTCCATTGGCACCTGACTGACGACCAAGGGTGGCGCATTGAAATCAAGAAATATCCCCAACTTACCGAAATCGGTTCTAAACGCAAGGAGACTGTGATTGGACGCAATTCCGGTGAATACGACGGCATTCCTTACGGCGGTTATTATACCCAGGACGAAGCCCGTGAAATTGTGGCGTATGCCCGTGACCGTTACATTACGGTAATTCCTGAATTTGAGATGCCGGGACACATGCAAGGCGTGTTGGCAGCTTTCCCTGAACTGGGATGTACCGGCGGTCCTTACGATGTGTGGACGCAATGGGGCGTATCTGAGGACGTGATTTGCGCAGGCAATGACAAGAGTGTAGAGCTTATCAAGGACGTGCTTGCCGAATTGATTGAGATTTTCCCGTCCGAATACATCCATGTGGGTGGTGATGAATGCCCCAAAACCCGTTGGGAGAAATGTCCTAAGTGCCAGGCAAAAATCAGGGCACTGGGCTTGAAAGACGAAAAAGGGCGTACGGCAGAGCAAAAATTGCAGAGTTATATCATCACCGAAGCCGAAAAATTCCTCAATGCCCATGGACGGCGCATTATTGGCTGGGATGAAATCCTGGAAGGAGGCGTGGAGCCGAGTGCGACGGTCATGGCATGGCGTGGTGTGGGCGAAGGCGTGAAAGCTGCCCGTTTGGACAATGATGTAGTGATGGTGCCTACCACTTATCTCTATTTCGACTATTACCAGACCAATATTCACGACGGCGAACCTCTTGCAATCGGAGGATACGTGCCCATCGAGAAAGTATATAGTTTTGAGCCTGTTCCTGCGGAATTGACGCCTGAAGAAAGGCATCACATCCTGGGTGTGCAGGCAAATCTTTGGACGGAATACGTCACCTCTTTCCGCCACGTGGAATACATGGTGCTCCCCCGTATGGCAGCCCTTTCCGAATTGCAGTGGATGCAACCCGAACACAAAAACTACGAAGATTTCCTGCACCGCATGGGCAAAATGTTTGACATTTACGATGTGTACGGATATAATTATGCCCGCCACCTTTTTGATGTGAAGGCAAACTTCTTGCCCGACACGGCGGCTGGCGTGTTAAAAGCCGTTCTCACGACCCTTGACGGCGCAGACATTTATTATACGCTCGATGGTTCTGTTCCCACCACGGCATCCTTGAAATATACGGAGCCGGTGGTTATTCGGGAAAATTGCACTTTCAAGGCTGCTGCCATCCGTCCTACCGGTTCCAGCCGGGTATGTACAGCCGAAGTGGTGATGAACAAGGCTTCTTTTAAGCCCGTCACTTTGATGCAGCCCCTGAAAGAACCCTATGTCTTCAACGGCGGGCTCAATCTGGTGGACGGTTTGTTTGGCGACACCAATTATAAGACCGGGCGTTGGATTGCTTTCTACGGCAATGACATGGAAGCAGTGATAGACTTCAAGCAACCGACGGAATTTTCTTCCGTGCAAATCAACACTTGCGTGGAGAAAGGCGACTGGGTATTCGATGCCCGTGGTTTTTCGGTGGAAGTTTCAGAGGACGGCAAAAATTTCACCCAAGTGGCTTCTGAGAATTATCCCGTAGCGACAAAGGACGACCCGAATGGCGTCCTGACCCATAAACTCACTTTTGATACTCAAACAGCCCGTTATCTTAAAGTGAAAGCCATCTCCGAACGGCGTATCCCGGACTGGCATCCCGGTAAAGGCAATCTCGCTTTCCTTTTTGTAGATGAGATTGTGGTAGAATAAAGAACTAAAAAAGAGGTCGGGAACGACCTCTTTTTTAATTCACGACATTGGTAGGATTCCCCTCAAAGAAATGTCGGATATTGTCCAATGCTTCCTGTGCCATGGCAATGCGCGTGTCGATAGTGCCCGTGCCGATATGCGGCGTGAGCACCACATGCTCCAAGCCGTAGAGGGTTTCTGTAATGTGCGGTTCGTCTTCAAACACGTCGAGCGCAGCTCCCGCAATCCGGTGGTGGACAAGCGCATCGGCAAGGGCAACCTCGTCAATGACAGCCCCCCGTGCCGTGTTGACCAGAATCGCAGTTGGCTTCATCAGCCCTAACTCCCGTGCGCCAATCAGGTGGCGGGTTTCTGCTGTGAGCGGTGTATGCAGGGAAACAAAATCACTTTCCCGAAGCAAGGTGTCGAGGTCAGTCCGTTGATAACCGGGCACCTCCGTCCGCCGGTTGTGATAAATTACTTTCATCCCGAAAGCCTCCGCCTTGCCGGCTACGTTTTTCCCGATGGCGCCCATCCCGACAATGCCGAGCGTCTTGCCTTCCAGGCTGAAACCGAGGTTCTTCATCGTGCCCCACATCTTTTCCCGTTCCGTACGCAGGCGCAGGTTGCATTCCGCCACGCGCCTTGCGGCACCCAGCATCAATGCCATCGCCAGTTCGGCTGTCGGATTGTTTACAGAACGCGGAGTGTTCGTCACCGCCACGCCTTTCGTGCGGGCATACTCGGTGTCAATGTTATTGTATCCCACTCCGTAATTGCTAATCAGCCGTAGCCGTTTGCCTGCATCAATCATCTCCCGGTCCACCGGTGCATGGCTGTGGAAAATAGTCAGCAGCACATCATATTCCGGCAACAGGCGGAGAATCTCCTCCCGTTCCATCTCCTCCCCTGTGGGGAAAGTAAACTCCCATCCTTCCGGGACGGGCTCAAACGGCGCCCGTGGCAAATTATAAGTAACAAGTATTTTCATATTCCCTTTTTGATTATTCAAGTGTAGTCCGGGCAAACGGTGCAGCGTCCAGCCCGATAAATTGTCCTGCAAGATATTTGTAATATCCCGTTGTCGCCACCATCCCCGCATTGTCTACCGAGAATCCCAGGCGTGGGATAAACACCTCCCATCCTGCCCGTGCTGCCTCGTCATGCACAGCCTGCTGTAAAGCGGAATTAGCCGATACCCCTCCGCCAATGGCAATCTGTCGGATTCCCGTCTGCTTCGCTGCCTTTTTCAGTTTCGACATGAGGATATCAACCACCGTTTTCTGCAACGAAGCGCACAAATCGTTCAGGTTCTCCTGTATAAAATGGGGATTTTCCTTCAGCCTGTCCCGCAAGAAATAAAGGAACGATGTCTTCAGTCCGCTGAAACTGTAATCCAAGCCCGGAATTTGCGGCTTGTTGAACGTAAAGCGGTTGGCATCTCCTTCCTTTGCCAGCCGGTCAATCACCGGACCTCCCGGATAAGGCAACCCCATTACTTTCGCGCATTTGTCAAACGCTTCTCCTGCCGCGTCATCAATCGTCTGCCCGATCATCTCCATGTCCAGATAATCCCGCACCACAATCAATTGCGAATTTCCCCCTGACACCAGCAGCGTCAGGAATGGAAACGACGGATGGCGGTTCTCCACCCCCGGTTCCTTAATAAAGTTTGCCAAAATATGCGCTTGCAGGTGGTTCACCTCAATTAACGGTATCCGGTTTGCAATTGCAAACCCCTTGGCAAAGGAAACCCCTACCAACAGCGACCCCAACAGCCCCGGTCCCCGCGTGAAAGCGACAGCCGTCACCTCCTTCGCCTCCACTCCCGCCCGTTTGAGCGCCTCCGAGACCACCGGGATGATATTCTGCTGGTGTGCCCGTGATGCCAATTCCGGCACGACTCCCCCATACGCCTCATGCACTTTCTGGCTGGCAATTACATTCGAAAGCACAACCCCGCCTTGCAGCACCGCCGCCGATGTATCATCACACGATGACTCAATCCCTAAAATCGTAATCTTTCTTTCCATATCCTATTATATAATGGACTTCTTCAAAATCCACCGCAATATTAATGCTTTTCCGCCACATTTGAAAATAATCTGCCGGCAGCTTGTCTTCTTGCCCGTTTCTGCTTTCTTTTTCCACCTCTTTATATTTATCTCCCCCTTCCCCTTTCCCTTCTGTCCTTCCCCTCTATATAATGTATTCCTATATGCCGTTTGCTCTCGTCCTTCCCCTCTCTTTCCCCTCCTTTCTCCCGCTTTTCCCCTTCCCCCGGACAGCCAAGACTGTTTTTCCTCGTTTTTTGCAACGAATCACCTACTATTTTTCGACGTTAATGACTCGTAAGTGAATCGTAGATGACTCGTAGATGATAGTCGGAAGGGAGGGGGAAAGGCGCTGTACATGAGGGAGATAGGAGGGGCTTTAAATGCCGGGCTGTTTTTCTTGACTTGGGCAGGCATTTAGTCAATGCATTTTCATTGATACCCAGCACTTTGTAAAATATTTTACGTTTTTGGGCAAAAAAGTGTCCAAAATATTTGGAATTGGTGGGAAGAATGCGCTATCTTTGCACCCGCTTTCGGAAGGGGGCACCCCGGCGGGGAAGGATGGAGGAGAAGGGGCGAGCAGGGAAGGAAGGAGAGGGGAGAGAGGCAGGGCAGGAGAGGGAACGGGGAATCAGCCTGTCTTTCAGCAGTTCAGAAAAAAGTTTGAAAAAATATGCGGAAA